>NZ_JASOER010000007.1:0-103365 GCF_030212665.1 Pauljensenia sp. UMB9872
CGCGTCATTAGCTCAATTGGCAGAGCAGCTGACTCTTAATCAGCGGGTTGAGGGTTCAAGTCCCCCATGACGCACAAACGAAAACGGAGCAACCAATTGGTTGCTCCGTTTTGTTGTTTCCTGCCCTGAATTAGTGTTTCTGTCCCTGCTTCGAGAAGCGATGATGAGACACGGCGATCAAGGAAAGACGTATAAGGCGACAAAGTTAGCCACGGGCCGGTATCAGTCGTCCAGACCGAGGTCGCGACATAGGCGCGCCACATGACCCGTCGCCTTCACGTTGTACTGAGCAAGCGCAACCGTGCCATCCTTGCCAACAACAATGGTCGAACGAATGATGCCCGTGAAGATACGGCCGTAGTTCTTCTTTTCACCCCACGCGCCCCACGGTTCAAGGATTGCATGCTCGGGATCCGAGATCAGCGGGAAGTTAAGTCCCTGCTTCTGAGTGAACTTCTCCAAGGCTGGAATTGTGTCCGCGCTTACGCCCACAACCGTGTACCCAGCTGCCTTCATTGTGTTCAGGTTGTCACGGAAATCGCAGGCCTGCGTCGTGCAACCAGGGGTCGAGGCCTTCGGATAGAAGTAGACGATAACGCCCTTTTCACTGCCCGCAAGCAACTCAGGCAGTGAGATCAGTCCCTGCGTAGATTCAGCGGTAAACTCCGGAGCCTTCGCTCCAATTTCAAGTTGAGTCATGTCAAAAGCATATCGACGCCGATAGCGCTGCGCTCGTCGAATCCTGCACTACCCGCGCAATCAAAATGTCCAGAGTAAGAACACCGAAGACGCGGCCTCATGCGCCTTGCCTAGCCTGAATTCATCCCAACTGTACTGAGGAGACCCCCGTGACCGAGGCATACCCCGTTCTCACACTCATCCCACCGATTCTTGCGATTGCTCTTGTCATCACGACCAAGAAGGTCATCATGTCGCTCGCAGCCGGCGTTATCTCCGCTGCATTCCTGATCGAAAACGGTGGAATCGTAGGAACAGTCGTCAAAATCTGGGGTGCGTTCTCTCAGATATTCTGGACCGAAGGGGCAATCAACGCCTATTACGTTCTGATTCTCTTATTCCTTATCACGTTGGGCATCATCACCTCGCTTGTCCTGATGGCTGGTGGCACCGCAGCGTTTGCAGAATGGACGATGACGAAGATCAAAGGTCGGCGAGGTGCCCACATTCTCGCCGCCGCACTCGGTACCGCGATTTTCATTGACGACTATTTCAACGCGCTTGCCGTAGGCCAGGTGGCACGCCCTGTTAGCGACCGCCACAAGGTGTCTCGCGCAAAGCTCGCCTACCTGATCGACTCATCGTCGGCACCGGTCGCTGTTCTTGCACCGTTTTCTTCGTGGGGCGCCTCGATCATCGGCATCATGGCACCGATCGTTGCAGCAACCTCAATTCAGGTGACCGACGCGGGCGCATTCCTGCGTAGCGCGGGCATGAACTATTACGCCATCGGCGCAGTCATCCTGTTGTGGTTGACCGTCATCTTCGAAGTCGACTTCGGCTCGATGCGACGCGAAGAACGTCGCGCGGTCGAGCACGGTCACGTCTACGATCCGGGAGAGCAGATTCCCGGCCAGTTGACCGACAACCTACCACGTCACGAACCTGGCGCCATGCGCGCACTGATCGTCCCCTTCGTCATCCTGATCCTGGGCGTTCTTGCTGGCATCGCATGGACCGGCCATTCTGCTTCTAAGTCGTGGAATGCCCTGGATATCTTGGCAAACACCGACGTCGCCGTGTCGCTGAATGTCGGTGGTGTTCTTGGCCTGATCTCCGCGGCATACTACTACTTCCACTACACGCACAAGGATCCTGCTTTCGAGCTAAAGACTGCCGGCAAGGGTGTCGTCGAGGGCGCTCGTTCGATGCTTCCGGCTATCGAGATCCTGCTGTTTGCATGGATGCTGGGCTCGCTCATTTCTGAGCTCGGTACCGGCGCCTACCTTGGTGCGCTGGTTGAATCCTCAAGCCTGCCTGCCCAGTGGCTGGTGCCACTGATATTTGTCATCGCAGGTGCTATGGCGTTCGCGACGGGCACATCGTGGGGTTCCTTCGGAATCCTGCTCCCAATTGCCGGCGAAGTTATGGCAGCTGTTCCCAACGGTTCCGACCTGCTGATTCCCGCGTTCGGCGCTGTTCTTGCTGGAGCCGTCTGGGGCGACCACTGCTCCCCGATCTCCGATACGACGATTCTGTCGTCGACCGGCGCTGGCTGTAACCACATCACGCACGTCAACACTCAGCTTCCCTATGCGCTTGCCGGTGCAGGAGCTGCGTTGCTTGGCTACATCACGTTCTCCATCACCAGTTCAGGACTCATCGGCCTGGCGATTGTGCTCACAGCGCTCGTTGCACTGACCGTGTACGTGCGTACTCGCCTGCCGCTCATCGCCTGATCCTTACGATTCATGGTTGTGCCTCCGAGACTTTCCTCTTGGAGGCACAACTGTATTCGGGCTATTGGCGAAAGAAGGACACCAGCATTTAGCTGGTGTCCTTCCGTTGTGCGCGAGATGGGACTTCGGACCCATCACAAAGACCAACAAAGCGTTAGCCCACTCTTGCGACCACAGTCCTGCTAATGGTCTGACCACCCAACAAAGGCTCACCAGAAACTGGACACACCCCACCACCCATCAACGCTTCCTCCTTCTGCGCCTCTTCCTAGACCGGCGACCGCCAGCCCCACCCGAGTCAGCCCCTGCCTTACCCATGACATCGCATTACCTCCTCACCCTCGACCCCCACACATTCATGGCGGAATCACCTCCTCCTCAGGCATTTCGCACCCTAGGCATTGGTAACAGGAGTTGACAATATGGGGAATGGTAACTATAGTTACCGTTATGGGGTTTCTGAACAGCGCCTGGAAACATGGCTTCTCTCGCCAAGAGATCGACCACGCTTTGAACAACCCCATCCTTGTCCACTATTTCGACGGCTACGTCATAGTCATCGGCTCGACAGCTACAGGCACACTCCTCGAAATCGGCGTGAATAACGAAAACAACGTTTTCCACGCCATGCCCGCCCGAAAGAAGTTCCTCAGGAAGAAGTGACCCATGAAAACCACTGCACAGATGCTTAACGAAATCGAAAACGCCAACAACGGAGCAGGACCCGATCCTCTGACCACCATTGACGATCCGACCCTGGCTAGGATCGCAGTCGCTCAACTGCGCGCCCGCGAAGCCGAAACAGCCCTTGACGCCGCCGTTGCGTCCGCCCGAGAAGCAGGCATTTCCTGGCAAGCAATCGGCGACGTTCTCGGCATGACCCGCCAAGGAGCAAACAAACGCTTCCATGCCGCCTGACTTACAGCTCATCGAGCTTACTCCCGTCATTGTGATCGAGGGTGGAAACCACACGAAGGGGCCGACACGGTCGATGAGGGCGCAGAAGTCGAGGGCCTGCCGGTAAGTCTCGAAACGGTCGGACGTTGGGGTCGCGCCGGGGCGTAGACGGTATTGGACGCGGTAGATGATCGTGCCGCTTTTGAGAACGACGGGGGGACGGTTTGAGCATGAGGATACGCCTCGCAAGGCCATCCGAAACTAGGTCAACGATTCTTCAAGATAACCCCTTGCACTGGCCATCTGTAGTCTCGCTGTAGTCTCGGTGCTTGTGGCACCTCGGCCTTTCCGCAGAATCATGCGGGAAAACCTGGTGCGCGAGATGGGACTCGAACCCACACGTCAAAGACACTGGAACCTAAATCCAGCGCGTCTGCCAATTCCGCCACTCGCGCGCGAACCTGTTTTCGAGGGTGACGAGGTTCCGCATGGAACCTATGCTCGCAAACAGTGCTCGTTTAGTGTACAAGGTCGGTGGTAGCCCCGGCGAACTGAGCTTATCTGTGGACCTCGTAAGAAACCATCAGGCTGCGAACGACGAGGCTCGGCTTGCCCGCATGATCGTTGCTTCCCCCAAGACACGGGTGTCACGGTATATGACCAGCGACTGGCCGGCAGCAACGCCACGGATCGATTCGGAAAGGGACACGACCAAGTGGCGTTCCCCTCCTTCACGCGCCTCGTCTTCGGAGTCGTGCTCGACTAGGGAAACGGGGACGGGCGTACCGTGGGCGCGAACCTGGACAAACAGGTCATCCGTTGAGGCCCCCAGATCGTCGGGAGCCAACCAGACGACGTCCTCACATTCAATTCGATCCACGCTGAGCAGAGTCGATGCTCCAACGACGACCTGGTTCGATTCCGGACGGGTTTCCAGAACATAGCGAGGCTTGCCATCTTCGGCGGGACGATCAATATGCAGACCTCGTCGCTGACCAACCGTGAAGTTCCAGTAGCCCTGGTGGGTGCCGAGGACCTCGCCGTCGGGGCTCACGATCTCACCTTCATCGCTACCCAATCGAGTGCGCAAGAAGCCCTGCGTATCTCCATCGGGAATGAAGCAAATGTCATAGGAATCCGGCTTGTTGGACACGCCCAAGCCAAGACGCTGCGCTTCGGAGCGCACCCACGCCTTGGTGGGCGCATCGCCAAGGGGTAGTAGAACGCGTGACAGTTCATCACGCCCCATGATTGCCAGAACATACGACTGGTCTTTCAGAGAATCCGCGCCGCGGTGCAATTCCGGGCCGGATGGACCATCAACGATTGCAGCGTAGTGGCCAGTGCAGACAGCATCAAAACCCAGTGCCTTCGCGCGCGTTGCAAGTTCACGGAATTTCACGAACTCGTTGCAACGCACACACGGGTTCGGCGTATGCCCCAGCTTGTACTGTTCAACGAAGTCTTCGATGACGGTTTCTTCGAATTCTTGGGCGAGGTCCCACACGTAGAACGGGATCCCCATGATTTCGGCTGCTCGCGCAGCATCGCCCGCATCTTCAACGGAGCAACAACCTCGCGAGCCGATACGGCATTCCTGCGGTTGACTCGACAAAGCCATGTGGACGCCGACAACATCGTGGCCGGCCTCGACCGCTTTCGCTGCAGCGACAGCCGAATCCACCCCTCCGGAAAGTGCGGCAAGAACACGCATTCAATTGTCCTTTCAGTGGGTTCGACCGTGCATGCGGTCTCGATCGTGAGAGTCTAACGCCTGCCCTGCAAGGACGGCGCGTTCAAGAGCATCCACGAATGCATCAATATCCGCTTCGGTCGTGTCATGTCCGGTGGAAATGCGCAGGACTCCCAGCGCTTCAGCTTCGGTGGCTCCCAGTGCCAGGACAACGTTGGACGGGCGCGTCACCCCCGCGTGGCACGCAGAACCAGCAGAGACGTGGACATCTGCCATGTCCATCGCCATCAGGACCGCTTCAGGATGCGACGTCGGAATCGACAGATGAACGATCGAAGCCAACGCGTCATCCGGAGAAACAGTCAGTCGCGCACAGTCCGGCAGAGCGCGCGCCAAACGATCGCGCAGAAGCGTCGCGCGGACCTGCCACTCTTGGCGCTGAGCAACCGTTTCTTCAAGCGCTACTGCGAACGCGCACGCGCCGGCAACATCGGGGGTTCCTGAACGAATCCCGCGCTCGTGCCCACCGCCGGGACGATCGGTTGGAATCTTCAGCCCGCGACGTGCAACCAGCACGCCAGTCCCTGCCGGCCCACCAATCTTGTGACCACCCACGGTCATCAAGTCAACGCCGAGTTCCGCATAGGACACGTCCATCAGAGACATTGCCTGCGCGGCATCGGTGTGGGTCAGTGGACGCTGAGCGATCGGCATGGAGCGACCATCAAGTGCCTCGACCATCTGCGATACCGGCTGAATTGTGCCAATTTCTGAGCTGACCAGGGTGAGCGAAGCAAGAGAACACTGATCTTTCACCTGCGCCAACGCGTCAGTATCGATGACGCACACGCCGTTGGACGCCACAGGGAAAAGCTCAACAGCAAACCCGCGCGATTCTAAATACTCGCGCTGATTTCCTACAGCATCGTGCTCAACCGGGGACAGAAAAACAGTGTTCCGATCAGCACTAAATGCACGCCCAGCGAGCGCTCCCCCGTGTACGCCGATGGCATCTGACTCAGTAGCACCGGAAGTAAAGATCACTTCGGGCTTCTCGCAGCCCAGGGCGATAGCGACACGTTCGCGGGCGTCCTCCAACATCCTCTTTGCGCGTCTACCGCCACCGTGCAATGAAGCCGGGTTCCCGGGATGGGCGCTGAGCTCACGCTGAGCCTCGACCCATGCCTCCAACGCTGAAGGACGGATCGGGGTTGTTGCAGCGTGATCCAGGTAGTGCGTCACTCGGCGTCGCGCGCCTTCTTGATTTCTTCCAGTGCAGCCGGAATAACCTCGAACATGTCGCCAACAACGCCGAAATCTGCGATCTCAAAGATCGGAGCATCAGGGTCATCGCAGACAGCGACGATGTGGGCGCTGGACTGCATACCAACCGTGTGATGGATAGCTCCGGAAACACCCAGTCCAATGTAGAGGTTCGGTGACACTGACAGACCGGTCTGGCCGATCTGCATGGTACGAGGTGCCCACCCTTCGTCGCAGACAACGCGGGTAGCGCCGACGGCCGCGCCGAGTTCATCTGCCAATTCATTGACGATGTTCATATCACCGTTTGTTCCGCGACCCGCAACAACAACGGTGGAAGCCTCGGTCAGCGAAACGCCCGTTGACTCCAGTGCAGACGAGCAGACGACCGTCACTGCACGAGCCTCATCGCTGAGCTCAACGTCGATGGATTCGACGACCGGACTAACCGGCGCGGACTCGAGGACATCAAAGGATCCGGGTCGAAGCGCCACAACCGGAAGCGAACCCGAGACCTTCAGGCGATTCGACCACGAGCCCGCGAGCGCGGTGGTCGTGACAACCAGGGAGTCGTCATCGACCTCAACGCCGATGGCGTCGCAGACAACTCCGGAGTTGGTCAGGGTGGCGATACGAGATGCGACTTCACGGCCTCGGTAGGTCGAGACAACGAAGAGGGCTCCGAATTCCTGTGTCGTGACTGCGGATGCGACGGCGTCTGCGACGACTGCGCTGACGCGTGCGTCGGAGTGGTCAATACCGGGGATGAGGATCTTTTCCACGCCGAGGGTGCCCAGCGTGGTCATATCCGGGTTCGTGGTTAGGGAAAGTGCGACAACTCCAGCGTCACTCAATGTGGAGGCGAGAGAAATGATCTGCGCCGATGCTGGGGTCAGGTGCCAGCCGTCGGCGTCACTGCCCTGGTGGTCAGCAAGGACGAGGATCGGTTGAGAAAGAGTTGCCATGTCACTTCACCACTTCGAGGAGGTACTGGGCCAGTCGGACGCCTGCATCACCGGAGTCGGGGATGATCGTTCCGGCGCTGTCGCGGGTGATCTCGTTGGATTCGAGGACCTCGGTAACCTGGCCACGCTGGGCGATAGCCGAGCCGGCAACGCTTTCTTCGATGTCGGCCAGTTCCCAGGTGTCCATTGGCTTCTTGCGTGCGGCCTTCATGGCCGCGAATGCCGGATAGCGGGGTTCGTTGATCTGGTCGGTGACCGAGACAACTGCCGGCATGGGTGCGGAAAGGACGTCCTCGTACCCATCGGCGTTGCGTTTGATTTCAATGGTCGAGGCGCCGGTATCGACGGAGATTTCGTGGGCCAGACCGAGCAACGGGAAGTGTAAGCGGGTCGCAAGCGCCGCGGGAAGCATTGAGGTCATCGAGTCGAGCGATGCCATACCCGTAATAACAAGGTCAATGGGTTTTTCGTCGGCGAGCGTCTGAACGGCTCCAGCCAATGCGAGCGCGGTCAGACCGGCATCAGCTCCAGCCAGTGCCTCGTCGCTGATAAGAACACCCCGGTCGGCCCCCATCTGGAGCGCGCGCATCAGGGCGTCTTCAGCGTCCTCGGGCCCCATGGTCAGGGCGATGACTTCACCGCCGTTATCTTCGACCAGTTGAACGGCTGCTTCAATGGCGTTTTCGTCCAGTTCGTTGAGGACGTCATCTTCGCCACGAACAATGCGACCATCTTCGAATCGGCGTTCCGACTGCATGTCTGGAACGTGTTTCACGCATACGACAATTCTCATAGCTTCTAGCGTGCCACAAAGGGCGAGTAAGCCCGAAGAGCAAGGGGTGTGAGATGGGTTTTCCCACACGCTTTGACTACGTTGCGTCAGAAACCTTGCCGGCTTGCAATAATAGTGCGGGTGGTAGCGCACATTTTTTGAGTATGTGCGCGATACATTGACAAGAAGACGCAGTTCCCATCAACAGTTTCTTGAACCATTACCGTTCAAGCATGTTCTGGCTAGAGAGAGGACATCATGGGCCACGACCATTCGCACGATCACTCGGTGGCGCTCGTGAATGTTACTCAGCCGAACCCTGTTCCTCCTCGCTTCGGTGTCCACGTTGCAAACGGTGGTCTTGACGTTTCCGTCGTGGCACGCCTGGCGACGCGCGTTGATTTCTGTGTTCTGGAGTCTGACGACTCTGAAACGCGGTATGCGCTGATTCCTAGCAACGAGGGCATTTGGCACGGTCATATCAATGGCTTGGGTGTGGGCACGCGTTACGGTTTCCGCGCTGATGGCCCGTGGGATCCCGATCATGGCTTCTTCTATAATCCGGCGAAGTTCCTGTTGGATCCCTATGGACGAGGCCTCGAGGGAAGCGTTGACATGAGTGCCGCGGTCTACGGGCATATCGTTGACGAGAACCTATATCCGACTTCTTATCCATTTGCACGTTCGCCTCTTGATTCGCGTGAGCATGTCCCCTGCTCCGTTGTCGTTGATTCTCGCTTCCCCGTGGCACCAAAGCCACGCATCCCGTGGGAAAAGACGATTGTGTACGAGGTCCATGTCAAGGGCTTTACGAAGAACATGCCCGGTATTCCTGGCGAATTGCAGGGAACATACGCGGGCTTGGCACATCCTGCGTCAGTGGATTACCTGAAGAACCTGGGAATCACTTCCATTGAACTTCTCCCCGTTCACGCGAAGTGTGAGGAACCGTTCCTATCGGAACGTGGTCTGACTAATTACTGGGGTTATTCGACCCTGAACTTCTTCACTCCTGAGCCTTCTTACGCAACTCATTCAGCGCAAGAGCGTGGCGCCCAAGCGGTCGTCGACGAGTTCCGTGGAATGGTGTCGATCCTGCACGAGGCAGGGATCGAAGTCATCCTCGACGTCGTCTACAACCACACGTGTGAAGGTGGCGACGCCGGCCCGTCACTTTCGTGGCGTGGACTCGATTCTGACCTGTACTACCGCCACACGAACACGGTTCCCGTCGCCTGTATTGACGACACGGGCACCGGAAATACCGTGAACGTCGACAATCCCAAGACAATGTCGATGATCCTCGATTCCCTGCGCTACTGGGCAGACACAATGGGCGTCGACGGTTTCCGCTTCGACTTGGCCGCAACCCTTGGACGCTTCGCCACGGGATTCGACCCGAAGCACCCGTTGCTGATGGCAATGGCAACCGACCGAACACTGTCAACGGCAAAGCTCATCGCTGAGCCCTGGGATATCGGCCCCGGAGGCTGGCAGACCGGCAATTTCCCGCTCCCCTTCTCAGAGTGGAATGACCACTACCGCGGGGCACTGCGTGGCTTCTGGCTCTCCGACGTTCGTTCCCTCGTCGAAGGTCACGGCGCGTCTGGCCCGAATAACCTAGCGACCCGTTTGGCCGGTTCCCGCCCCGTTTTCGATCATGGCACCGGAATCGGACGCGGGCCTCGTGCCTCAATTAACTTCATTACCGCGCACGACGGCTTCACCCTCGCTGACCTCACGGCGTTCGATACCAAGCACAATTGGGCGAACTTGGAAGGCAACCGCGACGGATCGAACGACAATCGTTCATGGAACCACGGAATTGAAGGCTGGGTCGCATCAATCGCGAACATGACCGATGACGAAGTTGACCCGGTTGAGGCAAAAGAAGCAATCAAAACGACCTCTCGTCGTCGCTACCAGACCCAGCGCAACCTACTGACCTCCCTGCTCATTTCTGCGGGCACCCCGATGATCCTCGGCGGCGATGAATTTAGTCGCACTCAGCAGGGCAATAACAATGCGTACTGTCAGGATTCCCCAATCTCGTGGTTCGACTGGAATCTGACACCCGAGCAACTGGCACACAAGGACTTCGTTCGTTGGTTGATCAGCCTGCGTCAAGCTCACCCCGTATTGCGCCCCGATGTCTACGAATCAGGTACACCCGTCCCCGGCGATTCAATCCCGGATGTGGCGTGGCTGGATAAGACCGGTGCTCCCATGCCGACAGAAGGCTGGGCTCTTTCCGACAATCGCGTGTTCCAAATGTTGCGTTCGGGCGTACGTTGGAACGACCGCGACGCTCTGGTCATTGTGAACGGCGCTTTGGACGAGCAGAATGTGAGCCTTCCGACCGGCCACGGCGTCGATTGGCTCGTATGCGTGAATACAGCGTGGACTCGCCTTGACGAGGGTGTTCAACCGGGGACCGATCCTCGCGCATTGAGCCTGAGCCTGGGACAGGTCGCCAATGAGTCCATCGTGACTCTTCGACCGAACTCGATGCAGGTCTTGCTTTCCGATATTGCGGTACCGCCCAAACGCTAACTGCGGGCGGACGCGAAATAGCGTTAGGCGCGTCTTTCGATAGAATCACACCCATGACTTCCAGTGAAGACGCACTTGCACACTCGACATCCGACGCATCGCTTGCTCGTTCGAAGGCTCGTTCAGCCGAAATCGACCTGGCCATTGATGAAGATCCCACTCGCTTCCGTATCCTGACCGGTGACCGACCGACCGGGCACCTGCACCTCGGTCATTACTTCGGTACGCTTCGTAACCGTGTTCTGTTGCAGAACCGTGGCGTTGAAACGTGGGTTCTGGTTGCCGACTATCAGGTGATCACGGACCGCGACGGCGTTGGCCCAATTCGTGAACGCGTCCTTGGTCTGATTGCCGACTACATTGCTGCCGGTATTGATCCGGAGCGTTCGACGATTTTCAATCACTCTAGCGTTCCGGCGCTCAACCAGCTGATGCTCCCCTTCCTGTCTCTCGTCACCGAGTCTGAGTTGCACAGAAACCCTACGGTGAAGGCAGAACTCGAAGCCACCGACGGTCGCGCTATGACTGGCCTGATGCTGACTTACCCAGTTCACCAGGCTGCTGACATTCTGTTCTGCAAGGCGAATCTTGTTCCCGTTGGTCAGGATCAGCTGCCACACTTGGAGCAGGCTCGCCTGATCGCCCAGCGTTTCGATAAGCGCTATGGTCGCGCTAATCCTGAGGTTCCCGTCTTTCGTCGTCCCGAGGCCCTTTTGTCCGAGGTCCCGCTGTTGCTCGGCACCGACGGCACGAAGATGTCCAAGTCGCGCGGCAACACTATCGAACTTGGCATGACCGCTGACGAAACGGCGAAGATCCTGAAGAAGGCGAAAACTGACGCTGAGCGCACGATCACCTACGATCCCGCGAATCGTCCTGAGGTCGCGAACCTTTTGATGCTGGGCTGCCTAGCGTCCGGTCAGGCTCCCGAGGCAATCGCCGCGCAGATCGGCGATAAGGGTGCCGGCACGCTCAAGATGTTCGTCACCGAGGCCCTCAATGAGATGCTTGCTCCACTGCGCGAAAAGCGTAGCGAACTGATCAACAACGAGGACTACTTGCTCCAAGTGTTACGACTTGGTAACGAAAAGGCGAATGAGCAGGCGAACGAGACCCTCCACGAGGTACGTACCGCCATGAAGATGAACTACTGAACCACCATTTTTGCTGGTCATGCCGACTAACTATGGGTGCCCTCAGCGCATTGAGGGCACCCATTTTTAGGTAGTACAAAGGTCCTAGAGGCGCGCTTTTCCTTGCTAGCGGGGCAGTCTTTTTCTCCCTAGTTTGAAAGCATGACGACTCTTATTCCGTTCACTTTTTCCGACTCTGTCAAAGGCTCACCCGTCGCTTCAATTGCGCCTGTAGCCCAGAAGAAGGAGTCTCTTGCTGCTCGCCTCAACTGGTTGCGCGCAGGCGTTCTTGGCGCCAATGACGGAATCGTGTCGATTTCGGGTCTTCTTGTTGGCGTCGCGGCTGTGAACCCGGCAAACACGAAGGCCATCGCTATTGCAGGTGTAGCCGGTATCGTTTCTGCAGCCCTATCAATGTCCGTCGGCGAATACGTCTCCGTTTCCACCCAACGCGACACGGAGCGACAGATTGTCGCCGACCAGAAGGCTGCCCTGGCGGCTGATCCAGCTGGTCAAGAAAAGCGCCTTGCGTTCTTGTGGGAAGAACGAGGCCTGCCGAAAGACACCGCGACGTTGGTAGCACGAACGTTAAGCGAAAGTGACGCACTGGATGCTCACCTGTCGCTTGAACACAACATTGACCACGACGATCTGACGAACCCGTGGGTGGCAGCGGGATCTTCCTTCCTTGCCTTCCTATGTGGATCGCTCCTCCCCCTGCTCACGATGCTGTTGTTCCCACCCAGCATACGTATCCCCGCAACATTCATCGCCGTTCTTGTTGCGCTCGGTTTGACTGGGTGGATCTCAGCGATTCTTGGTCGTGCACCTCGCCTTCCCGCAATTGCACGTCTGCTCATTGGCGGTAGCGTCGCAATGGCACTGACCTTCGTCGTCGGCCATATATTCGGCGTCGCAGTCTGAAAACGCGGCCGACCTCGCCAATTCGGCGACGAAGCCGGTTTTATCTATCTGAAACTGACCGCCACCACAAACACGAACCTCCAGCCCGGCGCTAACCACGCGAGCGCCCCAACTGACGTAGGCTGGTGACGTGAGCGACATTCTTCTTCCTCGAATCCCAGTCACTGAAGTTTTCCCTGTCGTTGAAGACGGCACGTTGGCTGCAAAGGCAACAGAAAACGAGCCTCTTCCCATTCGCGCGACGGTTTTCCGTGAAGGACACGACGCATTTGCGGCCGAAGCGGTCTTGCTCGACCCCGATGGCGTCGAGCACATGCGCGCTCCAATGGCGGACATCGCGCCTGGCCTTGACCGGTACGAAGCGTGGGTCAAACCCGATCGCCCCGGCACTTGGTCTTTCCGCGTCGATTCATGGTCGGACCCCTATGCCACGTGGCGTCACGACGCAACCATTAAGGTTGACGCAGGTGTCGACGTCGAATTGATGCTGGAAGAAGGCGCACTCCTGATGGAACGCGCCATCGACGGAAATGCCCTGAACAACCCCCTGCAAAAGTCCCTCGATGCCAAGGACGCCGAGGTTCTGCGTGACGCTGCAGCCCACCTGCGCGATACGTCGCGTTCGGTTCAGCAACGCCTGTCCGCGGGCGTATCGTCACACGTGCGCGCCGTGTTCCGGGCCCACCCCGTACGTGACCTTCTTGGGTCTTCACGCGAATACCCTCTGGCTGTTGCCCGTGAGCGCGCCCTGACCGGTGCTTGGTATGAGATCTTCCCGCGTTCAGCCGGCGCGTTCCAGCGTGAAGATGGATCGTGGGTGTCGGGAACTCTAAAGCAGGCTTCCTACGAGCTCGACCGCATTGCTAGAATGGGCTTCGATGTCGTCTATTTGACGCCTATTCACCCGATCGGCACGACAAATCGTAAGGGTAAGAACAATACGCTGGTCGCCTACGAGGGCGATCCTGGTTCCCCCTACGGCATTGGTTCCCCCGATGGCGGACACGATGCGATTCACCCCGAGCTGGGCGATTTCAATGACTTCGACGATTTCGTTGAGCGCGCGTTAGAGCTTGGACTTGAGGTCGCCCTCGACTTCGCGTTGCAGTGCTCCCCCGATCACCCGTGGGTCACCGAGCACCCCGAATGGTTCACGACCCGCGCCGACGGTTCGATTGCGTTCGCGGAGAATCCGCCGAAGAAGTACCAGGACATCTATCCACTGAACTTCGACAACGACTATGACGGCATCTACGAGGCCATTCGTGATGTCCTCGAAGTGTGGATCGAGCACGGCGTGACGATATTCCGCGTCGATAACCCGCACACGAAGCCGGTGCGTTTCTGGCAGGAAATCATCGCTGACGTCCACGATACGCACCCGGAGATTATTTTCCTTGCTGAGGCATTTACTCGCCCCGCGATGATGCGCACTCTGGGCGCGGTCGGATTCGATCAGTCCTACACGTACTTTGCCTGGCGTACGCAAAAGCAGGAGATCGAAGAGTACCTGACCGAGGTTTCGACGCAAACCGCTCACCTGATGCGTCCGAGCTTTTGGCCGACCACTCACGATATTTTGACCCCGCAGATGACGACGGGCGGTACTGCGATCTTTGCGATTCGTGCAATGCTCGCCGCTCTTGGCGCTCCGAACTGGGGGATTTACTCGGGCTACGAGTTCGTTGAGAACGTTCAGCGTCCTGGCTTTGAAGAGCAGAACGATAACGAGAAGTATGAGTTCCGCCCACGTAATTGGGAAGATGCTGAGCCTCTTGGCATTACACGCCTGTTCACCCTGTTGAATGCGGCTCGCGCGAAGCACCCGGCCCTGCGTCAGCTTCACCAGCTTCGAATTCACCCGACCTCTCACCCAGAGATCATTTGTTTCTCCAAGCAGGTTTCCGGAGCATTCACCGAGTCCGGGAACACGGACACGGTGATCTGCATCGTGTCGCTCAATCCTCATGAAGGTGTGTCAGGCACCGTGCACATTGATCTGAACGACCTGGGAATTCAGACCGCCGGTGGTCATTTCCGCGTTGTCGACGAACTTGATGGCGCCACCTACACCTGGGGATCCGAAGGCTGGGTTGACCTTTCCCCCGTTACTCGTCTTGGTCATGTGTTCTCTGTTGAGCCCACAACTGACCTCGAACCTTGGACCAACCGACACTGACATCGAGAAAGGATGGCTCTCACGGTGTCTTATGGCGATCTTTAGTGTCGCCTAGCTCACAAAGATGCCGATGACGTGCGAGAATGTGGACATGACTAATGACTTGACCCCCATCCCCGTGGATCTAGCGACGCTCGATGCCGTTGGCAACGGCGCTCACTACAATCCTCACTCTGTCCTCGGCGCACATATTGGTGATTCATCAGTCACCATCCGCTCCGTTCATCACCTTGCCGACGCAGTCGACATTGTCACCGCAACTGCAGCGTACCCCGCGACCCACGAACACGCCGGCGTGTGGGTTAGCGTCCTTCCCGGTGAAGAGATCCCCGACTATCGCGTTCGCGTCACCTACGGTGATCAGATCACGACTCTCGACGACCCCTATCACTACCTGCCAACGCTCGGCGAGATGGACACCTACCTCATCTCCGAAGGCCGTCATGAGCAGCTTTGGAAGGTTCTTGGCGCACACGTTAAGCACTACAGTGGCGACATGGGCGACGTCGACGGTGTTGCCTTCGCCGTGTGGGCACCGAACGCACGCGCTGTCCGCGTTGTCGGCGACTTCAACTTCTGGGACGGCACTGCAACCGCGATGCGTTCCCTCGGCTCGTCGGGCGTCTGGGAAATCTTCGTCCCCGGCGTAAAGGTAGGCGCACGCTACAAGTTCGAAATCCAAGGCCCCGGTGGCAACTGGTTCCAGAAGGCTGACCCGCTGGCACGCGCCACCGAAATACCGCCGGCAACAGCCTCCGTCGTCACCGACTACTACCACGAGTGGGCCGACGAAAAGTGGATGACTGACCGCGCCGAGCGCAACGTCCATGAAGGCCCGATGTCGATTTACGAGGTCCATGCTGGATCGTGGAAGCAGGGTCTGGGCTACCGCGGACTGGCTGACGAGCTTGTCCCCTACGTCAAGGAAATGGGCTTCACGCATGTTGAGTTCATGCCTCTGGCAGAGCACCCTTTCGGCGGGTCGTGGGGCTACCAGGTGACCTCGTACTACGCACCCACCTCGCGTTTCGGCACACCCGACGATTTCCGTTACCTTGTCGACGAATTCCACAAGGCCGGAATTGGCGTCATTCTCGACTGGGTTCCCGCTCACTTCCCAAAGGACGACTGGGCGCTTGCTCGTTTCGACGGTACTCCCCTGTATGAGGATCCGGATCCGTTGCGTGGCGAGCATCCTGACTGGGGAACCTACGTCTTCAACTTCGGTCGTCGCGAGGTCCGCAACTTCCTGGTTGCGAACGCCCTGTACTGGCTCGAAGACTTCCACATTGACGGTCTGCGTGTTGACGCTGTCGCCTCGATGCTCTACCTCGACTACTCGCGTAAGGATGGCCAGTGGCGTCCAAACCAGTACGGTGGTCGCGAGAACCTTGAAGCGATTGAATTCCTGCAGGAAGCTAACGCGACCGCCTACCGCACGCATCCTGGCATTGTCATGGTCGCAGAAGAATCAACCGCATGGCCGGGCGTGACCGCACCGACCAGTGGTGGTGGCCTGGGCTTTGGCATGAAGTGGAACATGGGCTGGATGAACGACACCCTCCACTACATGGCAGAAGACCCGGTGAACAGGCGTTGGCACCACGGCGAACTCACGTTCTCGCTGGTCTACGCATTCTCTGAGAACTACGTGCTACCGATCTCCCACGATGAAGTTGTTCACGGCAAGGGCACCGTCGTCGAGAAGATGCCCGGTGACGACTGGCAGCGTTTCGCTGGCACCAAGGCACTGTACGCCTACCAGTGGTCGCACCCCGGCAAGCAACTCCTGTTCATGGGTCAAGAGATCGCCCAGCGCCAGGAGTGGAACGAGTCCTACTCGCTCGACTGGTGGATCACCGACTTCGAAGGCCACGCTGGTGTTCAAGCGCTGGTCTCCCGACTCAACCACCTGTACGCCCAGAATCCCGCTTTCTGGGATGACGACTACACGGGCTTCGAGTGGATCGATGCATCCGACGGGGATCACAATCTCATCACCTACCTGCGTAAGGGCAAGCGTGAAGGCACCGAACAGCCGGTCGTCGTCTGCGCAGCAAACTTCGCTGGTAACCCGCATGAGGGCTACCGAGTGGGACTGCCCTTCGGCGGCGAATGGACTGAAATCCTCAACACCGACTCCGAAGAATTCGCAGGCTCCGGCGTGACCAACCCAGGTGTGATCATCGCAGAACCGATCCCGTGGAACGGCCGTCCGTTCTCAGTCGAACTGCGTATTCCGCCGCTCGGTGGACTCTGGCTGGCACCCGTCAAGCCTGACACAAAGCACTGACACCTTCAGGGCGGACTCATTCATCGAACGAATGTCGATAGAATGAGTCCGCATTTGTGTTGCCCACACAAGGGCAGACACGAATGCACCTGCACCATCAGCCGATGCTCCCCATCCGTCAAAGGAGACTAAACAGTGAACACCTCGACCTCGCACCTGTCGTGGCCCGCAGATGAGGACCTCCTTGCCGGGCTTCACGCATGGATGCAGGACCGCCGTTGGTTTCCACTGAAAGGTGACGCAGCACCGACACTTGATGAACTCAGCATCCACGCCGATGTTGCATTGGGCGACACGATTCGTGATCTGTTGATCAGCGTGAAACGCCCCGACGCTCTCGACGAGGCCCCCGTTCTGATTCACGTCCCCTTAGCCCTAGCACCCGCTTCAGACCTTGATTCCTTTGCTATCGCCGGCGAAATCCCCGGATCGCATGGTTTCGTCATGGAAAGCACCCCCGAGGTCGCATTCATTGACGGTCCGCACCACCCCGATTTCTGGCGTGCGTGGGCGAGGCTTGCCCACACGCAGGGATTATTCCTTGACGATAAGGGCATCGCTGCGATCGAAAGACGCGCCAATAGCGGACGAGTCATGACCGGTGAGCAGTCGAATACGAACGTCGTCATGCGTAGCGGTGAGGGTGATCCTTATGCTGATGACATTGTCATCAAGCTTTTCCGTGTCCTCGCCGCAGGTCGCAACCCCGATGTTGAGGTGTCTGTTGCATTGGCAAAGGACGGGTGGGATCGCGTCCGCACACCCGTCGCATGGTCCACACTCACCTGGAACGACGCTCTAACGGGCGAAACCATCCTGACCGACTCCGCGGTAGCCTGCACCTTCATTCCAGCCGCTGACGACGGTTTTGAACTCTTCTGCGACTATGCCACCCATGACAACCAAGCGAATGGAACAGTTCGTAGCTCCGCAAAAGCACTAGCATTCGCTCTCGGTCAAACGACCGCCCAGATGCACTCCCATATGGCCACCTCCCTAGGTACATCCGCCCCCGTTCCCCCATCAGAGCTTGCCCACTCCCTGCGATCACGCGCCTCGTGGGCGCTGGCAGAAGTCGCCTTCCTTGCAGAACGCATTCAGAATTTCGAAGAGAAAGTCGACCGCGTCTTCGCACGCCTCGAAGCTCTTGATCGCCTCGACGAAGCAACACGCATCCACGGCGACTACCACCTGGGGCAGGTTCTCCACGAAAAGGATCTTCCAGAAGGCGTAGAACCACGCTGGTTTGTTCTCGACTTCGAAGGCGAGCCCCTACGTCCGCTTGCCGAACGCTCAATGCCTGACCAACCCATGCGCGACGTTGCCGGCATGCTCCGTTCCTTCGACTACGCGGCAGCCGTCGGAAAAGCCACCGACGAAACATGGCGAACCGACATGCGCACCGCCTTCATCGATGGATACCGCGATTCATTCGGTGACATGAACGAGGCAGACACAGAACGTAAGCGAGCACTGATCGCGGCCCTCGAACTCGACAAGGCTCTCTACGAAGCCGTGTACGAAGCACGAAACCGCCCCGACTGGATTGACATTCCAGTACGAGCCATCGAAGCTCTCATCACTGAAGACTGAAGCGCCATCCTTGCGTCAACCACTGTGGGGCGGACATCATCACGATGCCCGCCCCACAAGAGTCTAAGAAAAATCTTGTTTTCTACGTCGCTCACACAAGCACGAGCGTCGACAAAACCATGCGCGCCTTCATGACGTCGGGAGTGTTACCGGCGACGCGGAACAGATCCAGCAAGCGCAACCGCGCTACATCCTTTGCTTCCGTATCATCGGCCGTCGCAATGATCTTCAGCAACAGGTCAAACGCACCTTCGTGATCACCGGACGTAAAGAGAGCATCAGCACGGGCGGCCGGATCAGACGCATCAGCTGAAGCACTCCGCGCAGCAACACGCACACGCGCCAAGTGAGCCTTCGCGGCCTCGTCCTTCGGATTCAGATCCAGAACCTTCTCCCACAAAGCGATTGCTTCATCCAATTGTCCTGCTTCTTCGGCAGCAAGAGGGGCCTCATGTGCGGGCGGAATCGGAGCAGCCGTATCCTCTTCGGACACCGCAATACGACCGTTAATCCCCATCTGAGCGCCAGCATCCAACACCTGATCGATGATCGGGCGCACCTGATCCTTCGGCGCAATTCCCTGGAACAACGGAAGCGGACGCTGATTCATCAACGCCACAACGGCAGGTACACCCTGAACCTGGAACGCCTGCGCAATCTGAGGCGATGCATCAACATCGCCAGTCGCCAACTGGAAACGACCCGCATAGTCGCGAGCAAGATCCTCCATCGAAGCAACAAACGGCTTCGACTCCAACTGCGACGACGAATACATGACAATGACAACCGGAACGGTCGTTGAATTCGCCATCAGATCTTGGAAGTTCTCTTCACTGACCTGCACAACCAGCGGCGCATTCAATCCCACCTGAGCCTCAGATGACACCGTTTCCTGGCCAGAAACCTGTCCGGAAGCTAAAGCCCCCAGCTCCACTGCCCCATGCGAGTCAGCGGGCATCATGCTCGGTTCATTCGGCATTGTTCCTCCAATGTATTTCAGACATACGTCGGCGGTGGTACCAATCAAGCAAGCACCACTAAAGTGTGAGAACTTTAATTGTCGGGGTTCGTTGATTCGTCCATCGTCACGGATTCAAGAACACGTTCAGCGCCGATAATACGCGCGACACCGCCTTGTTCGCTCGACGGAATATTCATCATCACGGTCGCCACGTAGGTTGCAACCGCAGTGCCCTTGACCGAATCATCGTCTCCGGCATTCATGGTTGCCGTCTGGCCACCCAGTCGCATCGTCGAGCCGGCAACCGTACGAGAGTACGTCAACGTGTACGAGAATGTCGTAGCGACAAGAGCCGAACCATCTTCCAGTACAACGCCCGTCACCGGGTTCTCCGTCAGACTTGCCGACGCAGTCACATTACCGGCAGCCGCCAGCGAGGAATTCAACGACGATGCCGCATCGAGGTACTTGGACGTGAACTCGTCCGAAGCAAAGTTTTCATTCGAAGACAAAGATGCGTTCAGCATGTCCACATACGCTTGCGCAGCGTCACCGGGTGTCATGACAAAGCCCTCGGTGTCATTCGTGACGTATGCCGACCCCTTCGTCACCGCAGGAGTGGTCAGCGAAGTTCCCCCGAGCATGCGCGCCCACGCAACCAGCGAGTATTCGCTACGAGCATCGTTCTGCACGAGCATCTCGATGACGGGCAACTGCGACGTGTCGGCTTGGCGGATATTCACGATGGCACGAGGCCACTGCGACGAGTTTGTCACTGCTATCGTCTGAGGAGTCAGGTCAAGCTGGGGAACAGCCTCACCAGACGCAACAGAGTAAGCGTATTGGGCTTCACGCATACGAGCTGCGCCACCGGAAATACGGCCGTCAAACACGTCACCATTGAGCGCTTCATCAGCACTGTTCAACGTTTCTTGAACCTTTGCCAGCGCTGACGAAATCCGCTCTTCATCAAGGTTCGGAGAAACGGAGGCCGACTGGTTGGTGTCAGGAACAGTCAGTTCTCCCCCGCCGCATCCAGCCAGGCCAAGCGTCGCTACAAGAGCGGTCGAAAAGACGAGAGTGCGTCGTTTCATTGCAATCTCCTTCGTCAGTTCTTCTTCAACCAGCTAGACAGGAGCTTCGTCCACGAGTCACTTCCACTACGGGAAGCAGACGAGGATTCTTCAGACTCTGATCCCGTCGAATCATCAGAATCCGTCTGGTGCACGATCGGGATCAGGCCGGTGTTGAACTCGCGTCCATCGATCACGATCTTCTCTTCGCCCTTCTCACGAGCTTCGCGCAGTGCGCGACGGCTTGGAAGTGTGACGCCGGGGCGGATGCTCGACAGATCGATGATGCCGGTATCGGTTGAGACCTTCTCCGGCGGATCCTGGTCTTCGGTGCCCGTCCATTGACCGTGGCGGCCAGCCACCGGCTTCAGCGTTTCTTCTGCTTCGGGGGTTTCTTCTGAGGGGTCATCTTCACCCACAGCTGAATCTTCAGATTCTGCTTGAGCAACCTGCTCACTGTTGTCGGAAGCAGGGGCAGCATCGAAGGCCACTTCATCAGAAGTGGTCGCCTCACTGGTCTCTTCAGTGGTTTCGCTAGCGTTTACTCGGTTATCCGTCGCCCATTCGTCGATTGCCTGCTCTACTGTCTCTTCAGAATCGCTGACCTTGTCTGTAGCTTCAGTATCTGCGACTTGGAGGGCTTCATCTAAAGTGTCCTGCTGCGCAGACTCTTCGTTTTCCTCGGTGGAAGTGTCCTGAACAGAAGCTTCTTCGATTTCTTCGACCTTCTTTGCATCGGCTAGAGCGTTCACCGCATTAACGTCAATTGTTTGAGTATCGGTCGAGTCAGCGCTACGACGCTCTTCCAGCGCCTTCGCGCGCTCGGCACGATGACGAAGAAGCTGGTAACGGCTCAGGAATGCCACACCTGCGATCAATGCAAACAGGATCGCAAGAATAAAGGAAACAATCGCAAGAGTATTCACACTACGGGTTGCCCACGTCAATGTCAGGGTCGTATCAGAAGCACCCGACGTAGAGACTGCCAGCACCGAAAGACCTGCGGAAACATCATCTAAAGACATGGATACCGTGCCCTCACCCGTCACAGAGTGCAACCACATATCAGACTTGGATGCGTCGGCAACCAACTGAGCAGGCTCAGTCCCCACCTGAGATTGAGTAGCACCAGGCTGAGCGCCCGACTGAGCACCGGAGTGCGACGTATCCGAGCCAGACTGAGCACCAGACTGCGGGCCCGACTGACCGGTATCACCAGCAGCGCCTTCGTGCTGATTCACCTTTAGGACACTACGATCCGAGGTCAGACCAACAACTTCGGTGTAGGGATCGTTCCCGATCCAACCGAGGACGTCACCGGGAGTGCCGACACCGAGCGTCAGCTCAGCGCCCGATTTTGACGTCGCCGTCACGACAACGTTCTTGTCAAGCAACGGCAGAACGCGGTCATGCGTCATGATGATCGCCGTTGGCGACTCAATAGACGACGACAGTTCCTTTGCCGGCTGAAAAACGGTCAGAGCAAGGACACCAATGATCACAAAAACCAGTGCGATCGCGCCAGCGGTGGTAGCAGCGGCGTACGCCTTGATTCGGTCCACGCGTTGCCTCCTCGGTTATGAAGTAAAGACTCTAACCGTTCAACGATACGAGGAAACGCGCGAACAGACACGTTAAATTCACTATCTCGTGATAAATAACATGAGATTAAAGGGCATTTCCAAGCGCCTAGGCCACTTCCTAGTTCGGACGCAGTCCCCTGTTCCAACAATCCGTGTGCCAATGACGCCTACCATCGAGCCCCTGAGGCAAACCATAGGGAGCTTCTTCTGGCCACGCAACAACGTGCGCTGCCCCAACAAGCACCGGACGCAAACAACCCGGGCATGTATATTCCTTCGAAGATGACGAGACGCGACGAACCTGATAATCACTACCATCAGGCCCTGTTTCCGTATGCGGCATCGACGAAAGCCGTGTCATATCAAGTTCACGGTGAGGCTCACCCCATCGCCGTTTCATTGAACGCCGTGCCATGGCCCCTACTTCTCCATTCGCTTCTTCATCATGGCGATAGATGTCAGCGCGCGTTCGACAACATCAGAACAGACGTGACTCAGGATCATCGAAGCCACGCATAGCGTCATAATCGAGTACAACACAGCGGATGCCACGATCCTCGGCCAGAGTACGAGCCTGCTTCGAAATCTCCTGGGCGGCAAAAATGCCCGACAAATTCTTCAGCAACGGATCGCGCGACAAAAGCGAAAGGTAGCGAGTCAGCTGCTCAACACCATCGATACCGCCACGACGTTTCACTTCAATAGCAACGTGCTCACCCTGCGGGTTCTTCACCATCAAATCAACGGGGCCGATCGGAGTTTCAAACTCACGGCGAACGAAAGTCCAGCCTTCACCCAAGACTTCAGGAACCTGCTCTGCCAGCAACGCCTGAAGATGTGTCTCAACGCCGTCTTTCACAAGACCGGGATCTTCGCCCAAATCAACATTCACATCCGAGACGATGTCGTGAATCGAGATGACAAGACGGTCATCTTTCTTATCTGCTTGGACAGTCCAAACTTCAGTAACGCCGTCGACTTCCTCATCACTTTCAGGCACTTCCACAGTGACCGTGCACGGGGCATTCATCCAGTTCAGAGGCTTATATGATCCACCATCGGAGTGGATCAAAATTGAACCATCCGCCTTGAGCATGATGACGCGCGTGGCGGGGTCAAGGTGGGCTGACAGACGACCGGAATAATCAACGGTGCACGTTGCAATGAGGACTCGCACGCCCCAGAGCCTAACAGGTGAAGGCACCCGATCTTTACTATCAACGCCTCAGACGTGGCGAGATGCTCAAATTTCAAGGCTGTAAAGCAGGAAGCAAGCAACCTAGTAGCAGTGCATGAAAAGAACTCAGACTTGAGGCGGACCGGATTCGACCCACGAGACAAGCGCATTGTATGTTTCCTTTGACAATGCGATCTCATAGCGCTTCTCGTTGGAGAGCAGGCGAATCTCAACAAGTTCGCCATCTTTAGAATGCGGGTTCGCCGCTAAGATCTGAAGGCCTCGACGCTTCACGGAATACACGGGCTTATTCGTCAAGCCAACCAAGCGATACCACGACAGCGATTCAACGTCGTAGAGGCCCAGTCCCGCCGTCCATCCCGAGTGCTGATCGGGACGTGAGAATGACCGGAATGCGCCAAGCTTGTTTTCCAAGTGACGAGCACGCACGTTAATTATCAGCAAGACAAGCAGACCAATAACCACAACACATGCCACGAGCCACACCACAATGACGAAAAGCGAAGTCATGAAGCACCTCCGTTCAAAAATGTGAAAGTGCCCCCGCTCGGATTCACCCGAGCGGGGGCTCCTTATCAGGAAATCGTACCGTGATCAGCGACCACGGTCACAAAATCAGAGTCAACGGACGCAAATCCGCTGTCAACGGTGAACGTCTGGATACCTTCCTTGGTCGTCACCAGCACAGTGCCTGCATTCAGCATGGCAAGCATGGGCTGACGACCCGGCAGAATACCCAGCTGTCCATCAACCACGGGGATCTGGACGGACGTGCCAACGCCGTGCCAGAGACGTCCCTCGTGGGAGACGATTTCGACTTGGAGTACCTTGTCGGCCATCAGGCATCCTTCTTGAGCTCATGCCATGCACGCTCAACGTCTTCGATGCCACCAGCATTGTAGAACGCTTGCTCCGGAGCCTCGTCGTAGTAACCCTCGGCAAGACGCTTGAAGGCTTCGATGGTTTCAGACAGCGGAACCGTCGAACCGGGAACACCGGTGAACTTCTCAGCCATGTACATGTTCTGTGCCAAGAACTGTTCAATACGACGTGCACGTGCGACCGTGACCTTGTCTTCTTCGGAGAGTTCATCAACACCAAGAATCGCGATGATGTCCTGGAGTTCCTTGTTCTTCTGAAGAATCGCCTTCACGTGGGTTGCAGTGTCGTAGTGTTCGCGACCAACCAGAGTCGGATCAAGGATTCGTGACGAGGATGCCAGCGGATCCACTGCCGGGTAGATGCCCTTCGATGCAATTTCACGCGAGAGTTCGGTGGTTGCATCGAGGTGGGCGAAGGTCGTTGCCGGAGCCGGGTCAGTGTAGTCGTCGGCAGGCACGTAAATGGCCTGCAACGACGTAATCGAGTGACCGCCTGCGGAGGTAATACGTTCCTGTAACTGGCCCATTTCGTCGGCCAAGTTCGGCTGGTAGCCGACGGCCGAAGGCATACGGCCAAGAAGCGTTGAAACCTCAGAACCTGCCTGAGTGAAACGGAAGATGTTGTCAATGAACAGAAGCACGTCCTGATGCTGAACGTCGCGGAAGTACTCAGCCATCGTCAGACCGGTGAGTGCGATACGCAGGCGCGTGCCTGGCGGTTCGTCCATCTGACCGAACACAAGCGCGGTCTTGTCGAAGACGCCTGCCTCTTCCATTTCGCGGATCAGGTCGTTGCCTTCACGGGTACGTTCGCCAACACCGGCGAACACGGACACGCCACCGTGGTTCAAAGCAACACGCTGAATCATTTCCTGAATCAGAACGGTCTTGCCGACGCCTGCACCGCCGAACAAACCGATCTTGCCACCCTGGACGTAGGGGGTCAGAAGGTCGATAACCTTGATGCCCGTTTCGAACATCTTGGTGCGGGCTTCAAGCTGATCGAATGCCGGAGGCTGGCGGTGAATTGGCCAACGCTCGGTGATTTCGAGTTGCTCGCCTTCCTTCAGGTTCAGCGGTTCGCCGGTCACGTTGAACACGTGGCCCTTGGTGATATCGCCGACGGGAACCGAGATCGGTGCACCCGTGTCAGTGACAACAGCACCACGAACTAGACCATCGGTCGGCTTCAGCGCGATGGTACGAACAAGGTTGTCACCGAGGTGCTGCGCGACCTCGAGGGTCATGGTGAAGGATCCTTCACCCTCGCCCTGTCCGGCAAGATCAACATCGACCTTCAGTGCGTTGTACAGCGGAGGAATGCTGTCTGGCGGGAACTCGACGTCAACGACTGGGCCGACGACGCGAGCGACGCGACCTTCCGCTTTTTGTTCTTCCTGGCTCATAGTTCTTCTCCGTGTTCTGGGGCTCAGCCCGCGACCAATGCGTCGGCCCCGCCCACGATCTCACTGATCTCCTGGGTGATGTCCGCCTGACGGGCCGAGTTGGCCAGGCGCGTGTACTTGGTGATGAGCTCTTCTGCGTTATCGGTTGCGGTGTGCATTGCGCGCTGACGCGACGCAAGCTCAGAGGCAGCCGACTGCAGGAGCACATTATGAATACGACTTTCCACATACAGCGGAAGGATCGCATCGAGTACAGCTTCCGGGGATGGGATAAATTCGTATTCGGGGAACGTCGATGATGGATCGTCGTAGTAACCGCGTTCTTCCCCGCGTTCTTGGTCCGATTCGGGAGCGTCAACAACAGAAAGCGGAAGCATCTGTCGGACCTCGGGAACCTGACTCATCACGGACACGAAACGCGTGTATACCAGGTGAACTTCTGAAACACCCGTCATCAGGGTGCCGTCCAAGAAACGGGAGAGAAGTTCGGTTGCGATCTCACGAGTTGTTTCAAGAGTCGGCGAATCAGATTCACCTTCCCATGAGCGTTCGATGGCGACTCCACGGAATCGGAAATACGAGCGTGCACGACGACCGAAGGTATAGATGATGGGCTCTTTACCCTCGTCCTTCAGGCGAGTAATCAGGCGTTCCGATTCACGAAGAATCGTCGCCGCATAGGCACCCGCCATGCCACGGTCGGAAGCAATGACAAGAACAGCCACGCGATGCGTATTGTGACGTTCACGCGTCAGTGCGTGATCCAAATCCGTGTGGATCGCGACTGCTGCAACTGCCTGCGTCAATGCCTTTTCGTACGGGCCAAGACCCGAAGCCGCGCGACGCGCAGCTCCAATCCTTGACGCTGCGATCATTTCCATCGCGCGGAAGACCTTTGCCAGCGTTTGAGTTGACGCAATCCGCTGCTTGTAGATCCTCTGCTGACCACCCATGGATCAGGCCTTCTCGTTCGAGGGACGCTGACGGGTGATTTCTTCGCGAGTCTGAGTTGCTTCCACCTCTAAGTCATCCAGTGTGGCAACGCCTCGACCAGCGCTGACCCACTGATCATGGAATGCCTTCACCTGGGATTCCAGTTCAGCTTCTGTTTCACTTTCCAGCAAACCGGTTGATTCGATCGTGCTCAGAACTGAAGAGTTCACGCGCAGGTGATCCAGCAGGGAGCGCTCGAAGGAAAGAACCGCGTCGACCTCAAGGTCATCCAAGTAGCCATGCGTACCAGTCCAGATCGAAGCGACCTGCTCTGCAGTCGAATACGGCGATGCCTGCGGTTGCTTCAGAAGCTCCATCAGACGCTCACCGCGAGTCAGCTGCTGGCGGGTTGCCGGATCAAGGTCAGAAGCGAACATGGCGAATGCAGCCATCGAACGGTACTGAGCGAGTGTCAGCTTCAGCGTGCCAGCAACCTTCTTCATTGCCTTCACCTGTGCGTCGCCACCAACGCGAGAAACCGAGATACCGACGTCAACGGCCGGACGCTGATTCGAGTTGAACAGATCGGACTGCAAGAAGATCTGACCATCGGTAATCGAAATGACGTTGGTCGGAATGTAGGCAGACACGTCGTTTGCCTTGGTTTCAATGATCGGAAGCCCCGTCATTGAACCCGCACCGAGCTCATCGGAGAGCTTCGCACAACGTTCAAGGAGACGAGAGTGCAAGTAGAAAACGTCACCGGGGTATGCCTCACGCCCTGGTGGACGACGCAGAAGAAGGGAAACCGCTCGGTAGGCTTCAGCCTGCTTGGAAAGGTCATCGAAGATGATCAGAACGTGCTTGCCCTGATACATCCAGTGCTGGCCAAGTGCAGAACCCGTGTAGGGGGCCATGTACTTGTAGCCTGCGGGGTCGGAAGCCGGGGAGGCAACGATGGTCGTGTATTCGAGTGCACCGGCATCTTCCAGAGTTGAACGCACAGAAGCGATCGTCGAGCCCTTCTGACCGATCGCAACGTAGATGCATCGCACCTGCTTGTTCGGATCACCGGATTTCCAGTTTTCGCGCTGGTTCAGGATCGTGTCCAGAGCAATCGCGGTCTTACCGGTCTTGCGGTCACCGATGATCAGCTGTCGCTGTCCGCGACCAATCGGGATCATTGAGTCGATTGCCTTCAGGCCGGTCTGCAACGGTTCGTGAACCGACTTACGCATCATGACACCGGGGGCCTGCAGTTCGAGTGCGCGTCGGCCATCAACATCGGTGATCTCGCCCAAGCCATCGATCGGGCGACCCAGCGGGTCAACCGTACGTCCAAGGTAGCCATCACCAACCGGAACAGAAAGAACTTCACCCGTTCGGTGAACAACTTGGCCTTCTTCGATGCCACCGAAGTCACCGAGAATAACGGCACCGATTTCGCGTTGCTCCAGGTTCATTGCCAAGCCAAGTGTGCCATCGGAGAAGCGGAGAAGCTCATTGGCCATTGTGCCCGGTAAGCCTTCGATGTGAGCGATACCGTCGGCGGTCTCGGTGACGTGGCCAACCTCTTCGGTGGCTACTTCACTGGGACGGTAGGACTGCATGAAGGAGTCCAATGCGCCACGGATCTCCTCGGGACTGATAGACAGGTCAGTCATGAGTAATTCCTTCTGTAAACGTTTCTAATCGGTAGTGGTGGCTGTTAGGAAGCCAGAGCCTGTTTCATATCTGAGATACGAGTCGAGAGGCTGGCATCGATCGATGTTGTCTGTGCACGTAATTTGAAGCCACCGACAAGACCGGGAACAACCGAGATAGCAAGTGAAATCTCTGAGTTAAAGCGCTTTTCCAAGAGCGAACGCAAACGAGAAATCTGCTCCGGTGACATTTCGACCGCGCTTTGAACTGTGACAAGCCGCCTATTTTGGATGACAGCTGACCATTCGGCGAAGCGTCGAAGGTTCACCAGAAGGCGCCCGCGACGAGAACGACCGACGGCACGACGTAGCAAACGCATCGTCCACACTGAAAGCTTCGATTCAAAAATCGCGGTGGCTAGATCACCACGTTCATGGGATGTGCCTAGCGAAGCATCGGAAAGCTTCAAGCGGAGTTCACGGTTGCCTTCAAGGAAATGGCGTACTTCAAAGAGTTCGGATTCGACTCTATCGAGGCTCGAAGCGCGATTCGCATCTGAAAGAACTGCGAGGATACCAAGGACCTCCGTGGCATCGGCAAAGCTATCGAGATCCGACCAGTGTTCACGCACCATCATTTGAAGAACGCTGAGTGAAGCGTCCGTTGTAAGGTGCGAGCTCAGCAAAGTGCGAACCAGCTGGGCTTTGTCCTCACCACTACGTGATGGATCAGTGAATGCACGAATAACCCGCGGTTCTTTCTTCACGAGGTCAGTGATGGAGAAGAAGTCCTCTCCCACTGCACGCGCGTCGACATCGCTCTGGGCTAGTGCGTCTTCGAGTTGCGTTGCACATGCAACGCTAGAGAGTCGACCGAGTTCACTCATCGATTCGTACGCTCGCTTTCACGGAGAGTATCCGCCTCAAGATCGTCAAGGAAACGATCGACGACACGGCTGGTCAGCGCGGTGTCGCTCAGATGTTCACCAACGATCTTTTCTGCCAACTCGGTTGCCAGAAGACCAACGTCAGAGCGCAGGGAGATCTCAGCTGCCTGCTTTTCGGCAAGAATCTGACGTTGCGCGTTCTCGAGGATACGGGTTGCTTCGTTCTGTGCTTCCACCCGCGCGTCAGCAATGATGCCCTGCGCTTCTTGGGAAGCCTTTTCACGAATCTCGTGAGCTTCGATGTTCGCCTGCTTCAGAGCGTCTTCACGATCGCGTGCTACACGTGCTTGGTCTTCCTTTGCCTTTTCGGCAAAAGCAAGGCCCTCTTCGATCTTCGCTTGGCGTTCGTCCATTGCAGCGTAGAGACGCGGAAGAGCGAACTTACCAACGAGGAGGAGGACGATGAGCAGAACAACCGCCGACCAGAAGATCTCGTAGAGCGGAGGAAGAATGACAGCGAGGCCACCTACTTCCTCACTCGCGGCGATTACCTGGTGCATAGCGATGGTCACTTAACGATGAGCGGAAGAACGAAGCCGATGAGGCCGAGTGCCTCGACCATGCCGGCGCCGATAATCATGTTGGTGAACAGACGGCCACCAACCTCAGGCTGACGAGCGGTGGATTCCTGAGTCTTTCCGACCAGGAAACCAATGCCGATCGCAGGGCCGAGGGTTGCAAGACCGTAGCCGATGTAGGCAAATGCTGCGGTTGTCATAGTGTTCTTCCTTTTGTGTTGGACGCCAAGAGGCGCGGTTGGGCTCAGTGAGCTTCGATGGACAGTTTGATGTAAACGGCGGAAAGGATCGTGAAGATGTACGCCTGAAGGAACGCAACGAAAACCTCGAAGGCCGTCATAACAAACATTGCTGCGCCGGTCAGCACGCCGAGGGAGCTCATTGCGTTGAGCTCGTGTAAAAGGATTGCGGTACCGAAGTAGGTCATACCCAAGAGCAGGTGACCAGCAATCATGTTCGCCAAAAGCCGAAACATCAGTGTGGACGGGCGAACGATGAACGTCGAGAGGAACTCAATCGGCGTGATCAGCAGGTACATTGCCTTCGGCAATCCCGGCGGGAAAAGCTGGGACTTGAAGTAGTGGCCAACGCCTTGGGCCTTGATACCGCTTCCGACGAAGGTCACGTAAGTGATGATGGCGAACACCATCGGAACAGCAACGACCGAGGATGCCGCAATATTGATGCCGGGAATAACGCCGGCAAGGTTCATGGCCAAGACGCCAAAAAATGCGAACCCGATGAATCCTGCAAAGCGACGACCGTTCTTATTACCAAGCATTTCAAGCGCAACATTCGCGCGAATAAAATCGGCGAGGAATTCAACGGCCATCTGACCGCGACCTGGAATGAGCTTCGGCTTACGGGCAACACCAACCAGTGCAAGGCAGAGAACAAGCGCCATGATCACGCGGGCAAGAGTCAAGCGTGAGAACTGAAAAAGAGTTCCTTCCCCGAAAATTGCGCTCGGGAAAAAATCCTCAAGTCCGGGTTGATGGGGGTGCTGTGTAAAAGCGGGGACTGCCGTAACAACGATAACGATGACGAGAACGACAAGAAGCGTCCAATACCAGACCGGTTTTGCAGTGCTTGCTCGACGGCTCGTCGAGGGCGATGACGTGGACAGGGTGTCCTCCCGGGTAGGTTAATCGACTTTGACAGGCATTTTCACCGTTGATGAAGCGGTCTGATTATCGTACCAGCAGTGTGAGCTTTGATTCATCTTTAAACATGAGCTCACCAGATTGTTGTGGCTCACGTTTTCCCACATGGGAACGAACGGGCGTTCAGAGGAGGAGTTCGCACGCAGTCGAAAGCCAGTCACGAGGTTCTTTCTGTGCCTCGTGAACCTTCGCACACCTAGTCGACGTTAAACTGGCGCATTCGCACCAGCGCCACCAACTCGAACAACAGAGAGGCGACGATCGCAATCAAAGCGCAGGTAGCGGGAAAACGCACCGGCTGGGCAAAAGCGGTCGGTAGGTAGACGAACAGAGTGATTGCGCCGATGCGACCGATGTACGAAAAGGCAATCCACGCCAGAGGATTGCGGGCGGGCTGGCCGAGCGCCAGAAGCGACCCCACATGAATGCCAATAATTGACGCGATCGCGCCGATAGCAAGGAGGATTGAGAGGATCTGCGCTTCCCCCGCGTAGCCCAGTGCTCCTACACAGAGGATCGCCACCGCTGCGGTCACGATTTCAAGACGCGCAAGCTTTGCCACGGTCGAAGCAAAGAAAGCGGGACGAGAATCGTCTACTCCTTCGTTTTCCTTCGGTTCGTGATTGTGGGAGGGAGTCGTCATTGCAGGTAGTTCTTTCAAAAGTGGGCGACAGATATTCAGCGTGCGCTGTAGCGGGCAGTGGGGAATTCGCGCAGTGTCAGACCGACAGCAACAGCCAAGAATGGGCTGGTAATCAGCAGAATGATCTTCCAGTCGACCACAAGCAGGCAGACTGCGGGAATACACACGAGGGCCGTCCACATCCACATGATCGCGACAACCGTGCGGTGTGAGTGTCCTCGCATGATCAGACGATCATGGAAGTGGGATCGGTCGGCGTGGAATGGGCTCTTGCCTCGAAGCATTCGCCTGATCGACGTGACAACCAAGTCAAGAATCGGGATGAAAATGACCGACAAGGGCAGGACAATCGGGAGCACCCCGACAAAAATCTGTTGCGTTCCCAGCAGCGATGGGTTAATTTGCCCGGTCATGATGATGCCGGCTGCGGCCAAAACAAGGCCGAGCGTTTCCGCTCCCCCGCCCATCATGATTGACGATGGGTGGAAGTTGAACCAGAGGAAGCCGACACATACGCCTACCAGCGTGATCGTAATCAACGAGGCCGTCGTCGCATACGATGTTGCGCCGACGATGCGGGTCACCGAATAGGAATAGACGAAGAATGCCGCCGCCCCAATAGCGATAATCCCCGCTGCTAGCCCATCAAGACCATCAATGAAGTTGACGGCGTTAATGATGCCGACGACAAGGAACACTGTCACGATCAAGGACAGGCGCGATGACCCGATGGTGACGCCGAAGATCGGGAAAGATACCAGCTGAACACCGTTAAACGCCATGATTCCGGTGATCAGGATCTGCCCGGACAGTTTCGCCATCCAGTCCAGTTCGATGACATCGTCGATCACTCCAAGGATGCACATTCCGAGGGTGGCAAAAAGGACTGCCCAGGGAATACTGGTTGCATACAGGGGACTCATGTAGGGAATCCTCGACGCCAATAGAAGCGTCGCGACAAGACCGACCGTCATCGCGATTCCACCAAGGCGAGGAATCGGGTCCTTCTGGATGTCGCGGGAACGCAGCTTGGGAACAATCCCCCACGCAATGCACGCACGCCTGACGATGGGAGTCATCAAAACGGTGACTCCCATGGCGACGAGCATGAGCAGAAGATAGACCTTCATCGGTCGGGGGTCCCAAGCCTTTCAGTGTGAATCGGTTGCGATCACTTCGACGTGTTCGCGGGTTCGATGGTGGTTCCAGCGGTAAGCGATAACTGTTCTAAGGATAGTGTGCCCAGACGGATTGCCCGCACCCCACCCTTCGTGAAGTCGAGGATTGTTGAGGGTGTCGAACCGGAAGTCGGGCCACCGTCAACGTAGAGCAGAACCTGCGTCCCAAAGTAGTCCACTGCTTCGTCGACGCTTGTTGCCGGTGGATTTCCTGTGGTGTTTGCGCTGGTCAGAGCCAGTGGTCCGACCGTATCCAACAGCGTGCGGATGCGAGGCTCGTTCGGCATACGCACACCGATTGTTCCCCCGGTTTCACCCAGATCCCAGCCAAGATTGGGGCGTGCCCGCAGGATCAGAGTCAATCCGCCCGGCCAGTATTCATCTGCCAAGCGGTATGCAACCTCGGGGATATCGACGCAGAGAGTTTCGATTGATTCGCGCCCCGGAACGACAACGGGCGGCGGCATCTGGCGACCTCGTCCCTTGGCGGCAAGAACGCGAGCCACTGCGTCAGGATTACTCGCATCGCACCCGATTCCGTACACGGTGTCTGTCGGAATGACGATCAGCTGACCGCTTTTGACAGCGGTTGTCGCTTCCTTCAGGTCTGAGCTATCCCACGTGGGGGTGCAAGAAATGATTCGCGTAGTCACATCGGCATTGTGCCACGTCTGGTAACAAGGTAGCGATCACGACCCGTCAGATCGGGCATGGTCTGAGGGTGCGTGAAGCCTGCCCGTTGTGCAGCGGTACGCATCAGTTCTGATTGACTCGGCGAGTGTTCAACAATCACCCAACCGCCGGGCTTCAGCAAGGTGGCGCTGCGCGCGAGGATCGCAGATGGAATCTGCATGCCACTCTCCCCCAGCCCGTAGAGTGCCATATCCGGGTCTCGCTGGGCTTCTGCCTGCGTCGGAGCCTCGTTAAAAGGAACGTAAGGCGGGTTCGAGACAACAATGTCGACACTGCCGTCAAGGTCAGCCAAAGTGGCCGGGTCAGTTGCATCACCGTTCACGAGGCCAATGCGCCCGCCACCGTATTTTTCGCAGTTTTCCCTGGCGCATTGGAATGCCACCGGCGACAGTTCAACGGCGAAAACATCGCCTTTGGGGATTTCGTGTGCGAGCGAGCAGGCGATTGCACCTGATCCGGTACACAGATCGACGAGGCGCACGCTGTCACGAGTTTTCAGGATCTCGCGCGCCTGATCGATCGCCTGGCCCGCAACGACTTCGGTTTCTGGACGGCACACGAAGACACCGGGCATTACGCGCAACGTCAAACCGCGGAAGAACATACGCCCAGTGATGTGTTGCAGTGGAACACGTTTCATTCGTCGTTCAACCCCATCAATAAAGCGATGAATGATCGGCGGGGCGATAGGCTCACGGATTGACCACACTGAGTCCACATCCGCCGCCCATTCCAGAAGTTCGCGCGCCTCGGAAGCTGGAGCGGCCTCGTCGATCTGAGAAAGCTGGGCGCGTGCGAAGGCAAGAGCGTCGCGGACGGTGGAAATCTCGGCAGTCATTGGACGGTCTCGGTGAAATGGTCGCGAGAGACTCTCAGGCGCTGGCAGAGGCGAGTCGCTCGGCTTCATCGGCTTCGATCAGCGAAGCGATGACGGGCTCAAGTTCGCCGGCAAGCACCCGATCAAGATTGTGCGCTTTGTAGCCGGTGCGGTGTTCAACGATGCGGTTTTCTGGGAAGTTGTAGGTGCGTACGCGCTCGGAACGGTCAACGGTGCGAACCTGGCAGAGGCGCTGGGCTGATGCTTCAGCTTCGCGTTTCGCACGAGCTTCGGCCGCCAAACGGGACGCCAAGACGCGCAGGGCTGCTTCCTTGTTCTGTAGCTGCGATTTTTCGTTCTGCATCGAGACCACGATGCCCGACGGAATGTGGGTGATGCGGACAGCGGAATCCGTGGTGTTCACCGACTGGCCGCCGGGACCCGAGGAACGGTAGACGTCAATGCGCAGGTCGTTCGGGTCAATGACAATCTCAGTGTCATCTTCAATTTCGGGCATGACGAAGACGCCGACTGCGGAGGTGTGAATACGACCCTGCGACTCGGTGACGGGCACGCGCTGCACGCGGTGAACTCCGCCCTCAAACTTTAAGTGAGCCCACACGCCTTCTTCTGGGGTCACGGTTCCCTTGGCGCGAATTGCCAGAGTGATGTCTTTATAGCCACCGAGTTCAGTGTCCGTTGAAGAGAGTTCTTGGACGTTCCACCCCTTCGATTCGGCGTAGCGCGCGTACATGCGAGCTAGGTCGGATGCAAAAAGAGCGGATTCTTCGCCGCCCTCCCCCGCTTTAATTTCGAGGATGACGTCGAGGGCATCCTCGCTGTCGCGCGGTGCGAGGATTTTCAGTAGCGCGTCGTAGGCGTCTTGCGCCTCATTTTCGAGGCCTGGAATCTCGTCAGCGAACGATGGATCTTCCATGGCCAATTCACGGGCAGCGTCAAGGTCATCTCGGGTGCTCGAGAGTCGATCAGCAGCAGCCTTGATACGAGACAGCTCAGCGAAACGCCTTCCCACGCGACGCATCTTCGCAGGGTCGGAAAGAGTATCCGGCGCCGACATCTCCTGTTCGACGCTTTCGTACTCGCTCAAGAGTGCTTCAAGGGCACTCAGACCTTCACTGGTCTCGTTATCGACTGCCATGGACTTCCTTTAAAGCTGAGTGGTCAGATACGCCTCGGCGCCGGGCGCTTAACGCTCCCGGCGCCGATCAAAACGCAACGTATGCTGGCCTCATTTGGAGGGGCGAACACGCTTCCCGTAACGTGCCTCGAACTTAGCGACGCGACCGCCGGTGTCGAGGATCTTCTGCTTGCCGGTGTAGAACGGGTGGCAAGCGGAGCACACGTCCACGCGCATCTCACCGGTGGTGAGGGTGGAACGGGTGTGGAAGCTGTTACCGCACGTGCAAGTCACGAGGGTATCCACGTACTCGGGGTGGATGTCCTTCTTCATGGAGTATCTCCTGGGTTCGTTGGTGCCCCGGGTCCGGATCCGCAGATCTTCCCACATCTGGTGGCAAGTATCCTTCCGCCTTGGAGTATCCAATTGGAGTATCCAAACGGTGGCGAACCGGTGAACCGATGGCCGACGGCGTCAATTGTGCCACTTTCGGCGTTCTTACGTCTATGTGGCAGGGCCCTCATATGCGTGAAACGCGCGACCTTTTGACGTGCGTTTCACGTCAGGGGTTCTCAGTCAGCACTGGGAGTGGTCTTTTGGACCATCATCAGGAACTCAGCGTTCGACTGGGTTTCCTTGAGCTTTTCAAGGATCAGTTCCAGACCGGACTGCTGATCCAGCGTGCCGATCACGCGGCGAAGCTTCCACATGATGCGAAGTTCTTCAGGCTGGAACAGCATTTCTTCACGGCGGGTACCGGACGCATTGACGTCGATCGCCGGGAAGATACGACGGTCTGCCAGCTGTCGCGACAGACGCAGTTCCATATTGCCGGTGCCCTTGAATTCTTCGAAAATGACCTCGTCCATCTTCGAGCCGGTCTCAACCAGAGCCGACGCGATGATGGTGAGCGAGCCACCTTCCTTGAGATTACGGGCGCCGCCGAAGAACTTCTTCGGCGGGTACAGGGCGGATGCGTCAACGCCACCCGACAGGATGCGGCCGGAAGCCGGTGCGGCCAGGTTGTAGGCGCGCGACAGTCGCGTGATCGAGTCAAGAAGAACGACAACATCCTGGCCGAGTTCAACCAGACGCTTTGCGCGCTCTATGGCAAGTTCGGCGACGATCGTGTGATCCGATGCGGGGCGATCGAAGGTCGAGGCAATGACCTCACCCTTGACGATCGAACGCATATCCGTCACTTCTTCCGGACGTTCGTCAACCAGGACGACCATCAGGTGAACCTCGGGATTGTTGATCTCGATAGCCTTCGCGATCTGCTGGATGACCATCGTCTTACCGGCCTTCGGTGGCGAAACGATCAGGCCACGCTGGCCTTTACCGATCGGAGCGACCAAGTCGATAACGCGTGGCGTGTATGCCTTTGCGGACGTTTCGAGGCGTAGTTGCTCATTCGGGTAAACCGGGGTGAGCTTGGAGAATTCGCGACGAGCCTGCGCCTCCTCAATCGACATGCCGTTCACGGAGTCAACGCGAACCAGAGCGTTGTACTTCTGACGCTGCCGTTCGCCTTCACGGGGCTGGCGAACGGCACCTGCAACGGCATCGCCCGCACGCAGACCCCAACGGCGAACGTTGCCAAGGGTGACATACACATCGTTCGGACCGGGAAGGTAACCAGAAGTGCGGACAAATGCGTGATTGTCCTGGATATCCAAGATGCCAGCGATCGGAGCAAACTGTTCGTCTTCGCGCACCTGTTCTTCGCGGTCACCCCGATCATTACGGTCACGGTTACGACGATTATAGCGATCGTTGCGGTTGTTGCGATCACGGCGACGGTTGTTGCGATCACGGCGGTTACGACCGCGCTCTTCGCCTTCTTCCCCTTCGGGAAGCTCAATGGCGTCCAGAGACGGAGCCTTGACGGAAGCGTTTTCTTCCGCTTCGGGCTTCTCGCTGCCCTTCTTGGGAGCCGGCAGTTCAATCGTCGCCGGTTCGGTTGGTCCAGCGGTCGCGACGCGACGACGACGCGACTTGCGCTGGGGCTGTTCAGCGTCGTCATTCTTCGTTCCCTGATCCTGGGCAGGCGCCTGGGTAGCAGGCGCAACCTGGTCATGTGAAACTTCAGCGGTAGCCACACGACGCGTACCACGGGCACGACGCGCGGGAGCCTCGTCAGATGAAGCGGAAGCCTTCGTAGCTGGCGCAGACGAGGAAGAAAGAGCTTCGATCAGGTCGGACTTACGCATCTTTGACGTGCCCTTGAGACCTTGGCTGGAAGCTAGCGCCTGGAGTTCAACCAGCTTCATGCCCCGCAATGCAGACCGTGTCTTGGGGGCGACTTGTTCGTTTGTCACGAATGAATCCTCACTGGATATGGAGTGCTCTTTTCGAGCAAATGGGGATCTCCCTTTGAAACGGGAGGAATACGTTGCGATAGCGCTGATCGCGTGACGTAAGGGATGAGCCACCAAAACGTGGCAGGCCGTAAGACCTGCTTCAAGTGTACCAACCGTTTGTCTCGATGCGCACCACAACGTTAAAGTCGCGCGCTTGTGCGCATAAAGTCACACGAAAGTGAAAGAAAACAAAGAAAACAGAACTGAAGGATAATCAGTAGAGTTTCGCCAGTCGCCCGCGAGTAATCGCTGCACCTTTGCTTGGCACGTCAAGAGTCATGACTTTCCAGCCCACTGATCTGGCGTCCTGGCAGATTTCGTCCGGCACCGTCTCCATGGCCAGAACCGTCGGTCCAGCACCAGAAACTGTGGCCGCGATGCCGGCATTGCGCAACCAATCCACCAGCGCAAGCGAAGGCTCCATAGCTTCGCGTCGGTATTCCTGGTGCAAAACATCCGCCGTGGCATCCATCAGCAGATCGTGGAACGAGGCCTGCCCTACCGAACGAGCCTGTCCTGAAAGGAGGGCAGAAAGAAGAGCGGCTCGGGCGACATTGAAGCGCGCATCTGTATGGGTGACCACTTGCGGAAGAGCGGAACGGGCCTTTTCGGTTGCCAATTCAAAGTCAGGTATAAAGACGACGGGGGCAATGGCGGTAGGAACCGAGAGTGAAACTGCAGCCGGCCGGCCGTTATCGACCCACGCGATTGTTGCTCCACCAGCGATTGCTGGCGCAACGTTGTCGGGGTGTCCTTCCAGTTCGGTACCGATCATGAGGACTTCTTCATCCGTCAGGACATCTTCGCGCCCGATAAGCGCGCGGGCAAGAAGGATTCCCGCAACGATCGCACTGGCTGATGAACCCATTCCGCGCGAATGAGGAATACGGTTTGTGCAACGCATTTTCACGCCAATCTGCGGTGCGCCCGCACGATCGAGCGCTAAGCGCATCGCTTGGACGACAAGATTGTCTTCACCGGTTGCAACGTTCCCTGCGCCCTCACCTTCAACGGTGACGCTTGTGTGGACTCCGGAGGTTGCGTGAACTGCGACTTCGTCCCAAAGGTTCAGCGCCAGCCCCATCGAGTCGAATCCTGGGCCAAGGTTCGCGCTGGTTGCGGGGACACGGACGGCAACGAATTCTTCGGTGACTCTCACGTCACTCCCCTTCGACGCGAATTACGCTGGTGACTTCACGAACCGCGGGCGAGCACGACAGGGCGTGTGCGACTGCCGCCAGATTCGCTTCGCGGGCAAGGTGGGTTGTCGCCACGATAACGCAGGCACCCGGTTCCTTGTCGTCGCGCTGGTGCACAGACTGGATGGAGACGCCGTGGCGAGCGAAGATTCCGGCAACATCGGAAAGTACGCCAAGGCGATCCTCTACCTGCATACGAATCTGGTAGCGAGTGAAGACCGTGCCCGGGTCAAGAATCGGCAGGTGAGCGTAGACGGACTCACGGGGTGCGTGTCCGCCGAACGCGCGGTGGTGGGCAGCAGCGACGAGGTCCGAAAGAACGGCGGACGCGGTGGGAGCACCGCCTGCACCCTGACCGTAGAACATCAGACGGCCTGCTGCTTCACCTTCGACGAGGATGGCGTTGAACGCTCCGTCGACACTGGCCAGAGGCGAATCGAGCGGGACGAGCGCAGGGTGGACGCGCATGGCAACGCCGTCTTTACCATCTTCTCCAACACGACGCTCAGCGATGGCAAGAAGCTTGATCGCACGACCGAAGAAGGCAGCTTCTTCCATATCTTCTGCCGTTATCTTGGTGATGCCTTCAACGGCAACGTCATCGATTCCGACGCGCGTATGGAAAGCCAACGAGGCCAGAATTGAACATTTTGCTGCCGCATCGAAACCGTCAACATCTGCGCTGGGATCAGCTTCGGCAAAACCGAGCTCCTGGGCTTGCTTCAGCGCTTCCTCATAGGACAGACCGCGCGATGCCATCGCATCGAGGATGAAATTGGTCGTGCCATTGACGATGCCCATCACCTTGGTGATGCGGTCACCCGCAAGCGATTCGCGCAGGCCGTAAACGACGGGAACTGCGCCCGCAACCGAGGCCTCGTAGTAGAGGTCTGTGCCGGTTTCAGCCGCAGCAGCATACAGCTCTGGACCGTGAGCAGCAAGAAGCGCCTTGTTGCCGGTCACCACGGAAATGCCCTGTTTGAGTGCACGGATGACATAGGTCCGGGCTGGCTCAATACCGCCGATCAATTCGACAACAATGTCTTGGCCATCGATGGCTTCTTCGGGATGAATCGTCAGAAGTGCAGGATCCACATCGTAGTCACGGGGTGCATCAAGCCTGCGGACCGCCACCTTGTTCACCCGCATACGCGCACCCGAACGAGCTTCAAAATCATCGGCCTGCTCTGTGAGCATGCGGATTACCTGTGACCCGACGGTACCTGCACCGAGAACACCGACTTTCAGTTCGGGGCTACGCTCTTCCACCGAGAAACTCCTTGACCACTCACGTAGGTGCTTGCACTGTTGGTATCGAGCATAGGCATAGATAGGACTCAATACATGCGCGCGTCCATTTCTTTGAGAGAGAAAAACAGTCGAGCGCGGCCTCGTACTTAGAGAACATCACACCCATACTTGGGACTAAGGTCCCTATTAAAAATGTTTATTGTTAACAATCGTGCAGGTTGTGAGAACCCGCACCTGTGACAAATGACCTCTGTATGGAAACCCTCACTATGTAGGTACACAATTGTTACAAGGTACCTACCGGTACACATTCGAGAATCATCTAATGCAGTGCGATACAACGATCGTCCGTAAGCATTTATTGAGAAGAGGAACGATGACAGAGCAGACCGCTCCCAGCATCCCCACACAAGACGCTTGGACCGATTTCAAAACTGGAAATTGGGACAAAGAAATCGACGTCCGCGACTTCATCCAGCGCAACTACACGCCGTACGAGGGCGATGCCTCCTTCCTCGCAGGTCCCACCGAAAAGACGCTTCGCGTCTGGGACACCCTCGAAAAGGAGTACCTCTCCGAGGAGCGCAAGGTCCGCATCCTCGATGTCGACACCCACACCCCTGCCGACATTGACGCCTTCAAGCCCGGGTTCATCTCCTCCGACGACGACGTTATCGTCGGCCTGCAGACAGACGCCCCCCTCAAGCGCGCGATGATGCCCAACGGTGGCTGGCGCATGGTCGAGACCGCCATCAAGGAGGCCGGTAAAGAGGTCGACCCCGAGGTCAAGAAGATCTTCACCCAGTACCGCAAGACCCACAACGACGCGGTCTTCGACATCTACACGCCTCGGATCCGCGCCGCCCGCTCCTCGCATATCATCACTGGCCTGCCGGACGCCTACGGCCGTGGCCGCATCATCGGCGACTACCGCCGAGTCGCCCTCTACGGCGTCGATCAGCTCATCGAATGGAAGCAACAGGACAAGGACCGCTACGCAGACCAGCCGTTCTCCGAGCACTGGGCGCGCTACCGCGAGGAGCACTCCGAGCAGATCAAGGCGCTCAAGAAGCTGAAGAAGATGGCGGCCGACTACGGCTTCGACATCTCCGGGCCCGCGAAGACCGCGAAGGAAGCGGTCCAGTGGACCTACTTCGGCTACCTTGCCTCCGTGAAGAGCCAGGACGGCGCCGCGATGTCGATCGGCCGCCTCTCAGCCTTCTTCGACATCTACTTCGAGCGCGACCTCGCCGCCGGTCTCATCACCGAGTCCGACGCCCAAGAGATCATTGACGCCCTCGTCATCAAGCTCCGCATCACGCGCTTCCTCCGCACGATTGATTACGACCAGATCTTCTCGGGCGACCCCTACTGGGCAACCTGGTCGGACGCAGGCTTCGGCGACGACGGTCGCACGCTGGTCACCAAGACCTCATTCCGCTTGTTGCAGACCCTGCGTAACCTGGGCCCCGCCCCCGAACCGAATATCACGATCTTCTGGGATGAAAACCTGCCCAAGGGCTACAAGGAATTCTGCGCAGCGATCTCGATCGAAACCTCGTCCATCCAGTACGAGTCCGACCCGCAGATCCGCCAGCACTGGGGCGACGACGCCGCCATCGCATGTTGCGTCTCCCCGATGAAGGTCGGCAAGCAGATGCAGTTCTTCGGCGCACGCGTCAACGCTGCAAAGGCCCTGCTCTACGCCATCAACGGTGGTCGCGACGAAATGAGTGGCAAGCAGGTCGTCACCGGCTACGCCCCCATCGAGGGTGACGGCCCACTCGACTTCGACGAGGTCTGGGCCAAGTACGAAGAGATGCTCGACTGGGTTGTCGGCACCTACGTTGAAGCCCTCAACATTATCCACTACTGCCACGACCGCTACGCATACGAAGCAGTCGAAATGGCACTGCACGATTCCGAAATCATCCGCACCATGGGTTGCGGTATCGCAGGCCTGTCGATCGTTGCTGACTCGCTGGCAGCCATCAAGTACGCAAAGGTCACACCGATCCGCGACGAAACCGGACTGGTTGTCGACTACACAACCGAAGGCGAATTCCCGACCTACGGCAACGATGACGACCGCGCCGATGACATCGCCGCAACCGTCGTCCACACCGTCATGGACAAGATCCGTCAGATCCCGATGTACCGCGACGCAATCCCGACGCAGTCCGTCCTAACGATCACCTCGAACGTCGTCTACGGCAAGGCAACCGGCGCATTCCCATCCGGGCACCGCGCAGGCACCCCGTTCGCACCGGGCGCAAACCCGGAGAACGGCATCGACACCCACGGCATGGTTGCTTCCATGCTGTCGGTCGGCAAACTCGACTACAACGATGCGCTCGACGGCATCTCGCTGACGAACACCATCACCCCGTCCGGCCTTGGCCGTACAAAGGACGAGCAGATCGACAACCTTGTCGGAATCCTCGATGCAGGCTTCGTCCCGGACGATACCTGTGAAATGATTTCCAGTAACTAATCATTCTTACCGGGAGCGGGGCGCTACCGAGCCTCGCTCCCGCGACCAGCCAACACCCCATAAGGAGAAAATCATCATGGCAACCAAGACCTACGAAGAGCGCCTCGCAGACATGAAGCTAGCCCGTGAAGAGCGCGGCGAGTCCGACGGCCTGTACCACGCCAACATCAACGTTCTTGATCGTTCCACCCTGGAAGACGCAATCGAGCACCCCGAGAAGTACCCGAACCTGACCGTTCGTGTTTCCGGCTACGCCGTTAACTTCGTGAAGCTCACCCGCGAGCAGCAGCTTGACGTTCTCTCGCGTACCTTCCACCACTCGGCCTGATATCCGCTTTACGCTGGCGTAAAACAGATTCAGCATCTTCCGCTTCGGGGCGCGGGATTCTTCCTGCGCCCCGAATTGCGTCGGCAGCCCTTGACAATTGCGCACTCACAATGAACAGAGTGTGAACGTGCCCCTCGTTCCCCTTCATTCACAATCAGGACACCATGACTGAGCTTTCCCACACCGCCCCCGTAGGCGATGGATCTTCAATCGTTCCCACCGGACCCATTGATTCCCACTCGAAGCTCCGCGATCAAGACTTCCAAGCACCGACCGGTCGCGTGGGCGGTCAAGGAGTCGCAGGCCTGGCTGAGCTGAGCGACGTGGAACGCACGGAGCGTCTGCGCAAGATGCATGACGGCACGCTGGGATCCGTTCACTCGTGGGAGCTTGTGACCGCTGTCGACGGCCCGGGAACGCGTCTGACAATTTTCCTCAACGGCTGCGGGCTCCGCTGCCTGTACTGCCACAATCCCGACACGTTCTTAATGAAGGATGGAACGCCCGTTGAGATCGACGAGATCCTCTCGCGTATCCGTCGCTACCGTAAGATTTTCCGCACGACGGGTGGCGGTGTCACCCTGTCCGGTGGCGAAGCCATGATGCAGCCAGAGTTTGTTCGTCGCATCCTGGCCGGAGCGAAAGCAATGGGCGTTCACACCTGTTTGGATACGTCGGGGTTCCTTGGCGCGAACTGCGATGACGCGATGCTCGACGATCTGGATTTGGTTCTGCTGGACGTGAAGTCCGGTATCCCTGACCTCTATAAGAAGGTCACGACCGGCGACCTTCAGCCGACCGTTGACTTCGGTGATCGCCTAGCGGCGCGTGGCACGACACGCGTGTGGATTCGTTTTGTCTTGGTGCCGGGACTGACTGACGGCAAGGACAATATCGAAGCGATCGGAAACATCATCACACAGTGGCGCAATGTCATCGACCGCGTTGAGGTCCTCCCCTTCCATCAGATGGGTCAGGATAAGTGGGATTCGTTGGGCTTGGATTATCAGTTGCGTGACACAAAGCCTCCCTCACCTGAGGCGACCGAAGAAGTTCGTGATTACTTCCGCTTACTGGGCTTCGAGGTTCACTGACGCTCAGTCACTGTTCGTCCTATCGACGAGGCCCCACATGAGTCTCTCTACTCTATGCGTCATGCACTTTGCGGGTATTCTTTCGTGAAATGGGCGTGTGTTCACACGATTACACCTTCAACGTCGAGTTCGAACTTCGCGAAGCTCTTGCCCCCCAGTGAAACCAGAAGACTAGTCAGTTGGTTGCAACAAAAGCGTCGAGCTCGCCCAGCAGGCGTGCACGCTCTACGTCGGAAACCCAGGCGATTTCAAGAGAATTACGTGCCAGCTGAACAAGCATGTCCTTGGTGAAGCCTGCCTGCTCGGCAAGAGCGTAGAAGTTGTCGGCAACGTAGCCACCGAAATAGGCCGGGTCATCAGAGTTGATGGTGACCTTCACGCCACGTTCAAGGAGAGCCTTCACTTCCTTGTCCTTCATATCGTGGTTGTTCGCGGTGACGAACGAGTTCGATAGCGGGCACGAGGTCAAGCCGATACCCTTATCTGCGACCAGCTGAACCAGCGCATCGTCTTCCACGATGTTCGTGCCATGGTCAAGGCGCTCGGCACCGAGCTCAGTCAGCGCACGACGGATATTGTCGATGGAGCCAACCTGATCAATGTCGCAGTGCATCGTGACATGCAGACCGTTGTCCTTCGCCATCGCGAAGACTTCGGCGAACTTCTCCGGTGGATTATCGCGCTCGTCAGAATCTAGGCCAACGGCGAAGAACTTGTCCTTGTATGGCAGTGCCGACTCAAGGGTTTCTCGCGCGGATTCTGCGCTCATATCACGCAGGAAGCAGAGAATCAGGTCAGCGGAGATTCCATCTTCGCGAGCCTTCTCAACAGCCTTGTAGTAGCCGTTGATGACAGTTTCAATCGCAATACCACGCGTGGTGTGAGCCTGGGGGTCGAAGAAGCACTCAGAGCGACGAACACCGTTCGCCTTGGCTCGTGCGAAGTAAGCGGAGGCCAGAGCCTCGAAGTCCTCTTCATCCTGCAGGACATTCATCGCCGGGTAATAGACAGCGAGGAAGGAGGTCAGGTCGGTGAAGTTGTAGCTGGCCTGAACTTCCTCGATGGTCGACTGACCGATATCGACGCCGTGCTTGGTAGCAAGAGCAAGCTTAAGATCAGGTTCAAGCGTGCCCTCAAGGTGGAGATGCAGTTCTGCCTTGGGCAGGCCGGCAACGAATTCACGCGTGACGGTGGTGGTCACGATTCCTCCTTGGTAAGAGTGTGCGACGAAAGTGTTATCCGCCCATTGTGTCACGGCCGAATGACGAACATCTAGCCATTGAACAAATTGGTAGAGTGACAGTTCGTGCCTCGTCAATCTACTTCCTCACTTTGTCACTTGTCGCAACTAAGCTTGATTGCATAAGCGCGCTAGTTCACGCATTCACCAACCGTCAGGAGCACCTATGCCTACCCGTCACGCGTCCGGTTACGAAATCCTTCTTTCTTCTGGCGAATACGAGGCTCGGATCGTTACCGTCGGCGCCGGACTCGCCTCACTCAGGTACGCAGGGCGAGACTTAGTCATCGCCCATGACGCGGATGAAATTCCCGAAGGCTATTTGGGGAAAACGCTGATGCCCTGGCCGAACCGTATTGCTGGAGGAACATACACGTGGGAAGGCGTCACCTACACGGTTGACGTAAATGAAGCTGCAACCGGCTCAGCATTGCACGGTCTGATGACCTGGATTGACTGGACGATCATTCACGCTGATTCTGACTCAGCAACACTGGGAGCATTCATCGCTCCCCGCTACGGCTACCCGTGGCCGATTGAAGCGTGGGTAACCTACGCACTCAGTGCCTGCCGTGGTCTAACCGTCACTCTAGTGGCAAAGAACGTCGGCTCCACACCCGCCCCATATGGCGTTTCATCCCACCCCTACCTGTCGCTCGATGGCAAGAAGAATGATGGATACGAGGTTACAATTCCAGCCTCTGAGATCATCCAAGTCGACCAGAACATGGCTCCCATTAAAACGATCCCGGTAGGCGATCTTGAGCGTGATTTCCGCACTCCGCGCCTACTTGGCTCACAATCTGTTGACCATGCTTTCACCGGTTTGCCCGAAGGTGAATGGACCGTTCAACTGCGTGATCCGGAAACCGGATTGACGGTTCAATTGAAAGCTGACACCCCGTGGGTTCAGGCATTCACTGCTGATTCCATGGGACGAACCGGCATCGCCGTTGAGCCAATGACCTGCCCCCCGAATGCCTTTAATTCAGGCGAGGATCTCATTGTGCTTGCCCCTGGCCAATCCCACACAATGACCTTCACGATCATCGGTTCGATCGAAAGCTGAGGCTTTAACCCATAGAAGCACTGGTGGCCGACAGTATGCACTGTCGGCCACCAGTGCACACGCTCGAGTTACAGGCGTCCAAGCGTCGCGCTTAAGAGCGTCGCTCCCACGGCTCCGGCCGTCGACGAGCGAAGAACATTTGCGCCAAGACCAACCAAAGACGCTCCAGCGTCTTGAAGCCAGCCCACTTCTTCGCTCTTCATTCCGCCTTCTGGGCCAACCACCAGCGTCAAACTTGACGCTGTGGTGAATGACGTGGAATCACTGGCAATGATTGAGCTCAGCGATTCGGTTGCTTCCTCGTGACAAATGAAAACCTTGCCTCCGGCTTCTATATTTGCCTCAACCCATGTGGCGAGCGCTTTTGAGTTGGCAACGTCGCCGACGCTGGGGATCCACGCTCGTCGCGCCTGCTTAGCGGCCGCACGAACGACGGATTCCCACTTCGCTTTACCTTTTGAGGCTTTTGGACCGTTCCACCGGACAACCGAATACTCAGATTGCCAGGGAATCACTTTATCAATCCCGATTTCGGTGCAGGCTTCAATCGCCTGTTCGTCTCGTCCAGCCTTTGCAAGCCCCTGAACAAGAATCAGTTGGGGCGTCGCCTGAGGTTCGATCACACGCCGATCAACACGAAGATCAAGACCTTTCTTCGAGGTGGAGAGAACCTCGCACGTGAGCCTCGTACCGTGGCCATCCATCAGGTCGATCCACTCACCTACTCCGATACGCCGAACGGTGGCCGCGTGATGGCCTTCAGTTCCTTCAAGCGAGACTGTATCGCCCGCATCCAACTCGCAGGGGACTAGGTCGCCCTCGTAAATGAAAACGGGACGTGTCATTGGCCGGTGAACGCTTCACGGATCTTATCGAACATCGACGAGGGACGGCGGTCTGGTTCGATACGCGTCTCTTTGCGAAGATCCGCAAGCTGCTCCAGAAGGTCACGCGAACGATCATCAAGCTTCTTCGGGATCTCAACATTCACGTGGACGTGCAAATCACCGCGACCAGAACGCTGCAAACGACTGACACCCAAATTCTTCAGTTCAATATCAGCATTCGGCTGAGTACCAGCCGGGATCTCGACGTGTTGCGCACCGTCGAACGTATCGAGGTCAAACTTCGTCCCCAAAGCAGCCGTTGTCATCGGGATCGTGATCCACGTGTGTAAGTCATCGCCTTGGCGGACGAAAACATCATCCGCCTTCTCGTTGATCTCAAGATAGAGATCACCATTCGGACCGCCACCGGGGCCAACTTCAGCTTCGGAACCAACCCTGATACGAGTTCCTTCGTCTACACCGGCGGGAATATCAACCGTAATCGTACGACGCGAACGAACACGCCCCTGACCGGCACATTCATGGCAGGGCGATGCAATAATCGTGCCATACCCCTGACAGGCCGGGCAGGCTCCACGCGACTGCATACGGCCGAACATCGTGTTCTGGACGCGCGTCACCGAGCCCGTTCCATTACACGTCCCGCACCGTGTGGGCTCAGTATCCGGAGCACACATTGAACCATGGCACGAATCACACAGAATATACGTTCCGTATGAAACTTCCTTCTTCGCGCCGAAAACAGCGTCCTTCAAGGAAATCTCCACGCCGATCAGCTGGTCGGAACCACGACGAACGCGAGGCACCGGCCCGGAAGCTTGACCGGAGAAACCAGAGAACATCGCATCAAAGATGTCAGAAAACCCACCACCAGCACCACCAAATGGTGAACCACCACCACGCACGGCATCCGGCCCTCCAAGGTCATACATTTGACGCTTCTGGGGATCTAAGAGCGTTTCGTAGGCGACAGAAAGCTCTTTGAAAGCTTCTTCTGAATCGGGTCCAGCGTAGTCAGGGTGTAGCAGACGCGCTTTCTTGCGATACGCCTTCTTAATCTCGTCGGCGGTCGCATCCTTTGATACGCCAAGGACCTCGTAGTAGTCGTTCACTTCTCTTCGTTCCTTATGTTCTTTCGTGCGATCACCGCATCGGCGGTGAAAACTAATGGGAGGTGATCTAGCGATTCAAGTAGCGCGAAAGATAGGCAGCAACAGCCCTGACAGAAGCCATCGTTCGCGCATAATCCATGCGGGTCGGGCCAACAATACCAAGGTGAGCACGCGTATCACCGCTACGTGCAGACGCATGGTACGTGGAAGCCACAACCGATGCTTCAGCAAGCGCGTCATGTTCATTTTCCGCACCGATCGAAACATAAACATCATCATCAAGCTGCAGTTCAGAGAACAGGCGCATCAATACCACCTGCTCTTCCAAAGCGTCTAAGACCGGCGCAATATCATGGAAGTCAACCGCTCCTCTGGCAAGATTCGACATACCAGCCATGACGATCTTCGATTCACCACTGGGGCGAAGGAGATGCGCAATGCTCTGGGCAAGAACATCTGCCACATCATGCAAACGCGTTTCAAGAAGCGCCTTCAGGGCCTCGACGCTACCGAGAATCTCATCGGGGCCAAGAACTGAAAAAACAGCGTTGAGCTTCTCGCGAAGAACCGCAATATCTCCGCTATTCAACTGCGTGCGAAGCTCAATAGTGTCTTGAGAAACGCGTCCGGAATCGGTCACGACAATGACCAGCACGCTGCTTGCAGCAAGATCAACGATCTCTACCCGCTTCAACGTCTGCAACGTCAACGTCGGATACTCAACAACAGCCACCTGATGCGTTACTTGCGCCAGCAGACGCACGGTTCGGACAACCACATCATCCAGGTTCGATGAGTCCTCAAGGAAATGTTCAACAGCACTGCGCTCCGGGCCACTCATCGGTTTCAAGGCGGACAGGGAATCAACAAAAAGCCGGTAGCCCTTATCCGTGGGAACACGACCAGCACTGGTATGAGGTTGATAGATCAAACCGGCTTCTTCCAACAGAGCCATGTCATTACGAATCGTCGCAGAAGAAACACCTAAATCGTGCGACTGAGCAATCACCTTCGACCCCACGGGTTCACGGGTGTGCACGTATTCAGTAACGATCGCTCGAAGAACGCCGAGCCGACGATCGTCGTTCATGTGTCCTCCGTTCCAAGCGAAAACTGACGCGGAGTACCACGCGCCATCAAAGCCGTGATGTGAAGGATCGGTTTCGACACGAATCTGGCACTCGCTCTATCTGAGTGCCAATTCTACTCCCTGCCCATCAAAGCGCCCAGCCGAAGTAACGAGCACAACGTTGGCGCTACCTCTTCACAACGGGCAATACTCAAGCAAAGCCTTTGCTTTCAGTCCCGGCCTCGTCACTACGAAACAATGAATGGCGGTGGAACTATCCCCCAACTGCGCAGACGCTAACGAGTACCTGGTTCAGTGACAAAATCAATCAGCTCTTCAACGCGCCCCAGCAGAGCCGGCTCAACATCCTTGTAATTGCGGACCTGGGCGAGAATTCGCTTCCACCCCATCGCAATATCCGCTTGATTTGCATGCGACCAGCCCAGCGAATCGAGAGTGCCATGCTTAATATCCGTACCTCGCGGAATATCCGGCCAGCGCGTCAGCCCCAGACGAGCAGGTTTCACGGCCTGCCAAATATCCACAAACGGGTGACCAACAACCAGCACACCGCTAGACCAACGCGACTGAACACGCTGGGCAATCCGCGACTCTTTCGACCCCTCTACAAGGTGATCGACCAGAATACCGGCGCGAACTTCATCAGACGGTCCGAAGACTTCCAGGATCTCTTCAAGATGATCCACGCCCTCAAGCAACTGGACGACTACTCCCACTTCTGCCAGATCATCGCCCCACACGTGTTGGACGAGCTCCGCATCGTGGCGACCCTCAACCCAGATCCGCGACTGCTTCGCTATCTTCGGGACCCTCTTCGGCCCAGCAATCGAACCCGAGTTCGTCACCGCACGCCCACCGTAGGTAGTCAACTGAGGCCTGAATGTGGGCACGTCAGATTCGTGAGGGCGAGGCGGTGCAAGCGTAACGGGACGGCCCTCCAGCCAGAAACCGCCACCGAGAGGGAAGGACCGGACTGCCCCTCGCCGATCTTCTAATTCAACGACGTGCATACCACCCGATTTTTCAACGCGAACAACAGCACCAACCCAGCCTGTTACCACGTCCTCTAACACCATGCCCAATTCAACCGGGATTTCCTGCGAACGCGGGCGAGGCGCATGTGGCCCATCACGGTGCGGGTCAGAGCTCAAAATATCCGTGCCATACGGGTCGAACGAAGTCGAATATGGGTCGAAGCGGTTTTCTTGGGACATCACTCGACCACACTAAGCAAGATTGCGGGGCAGTGCCCACCCGAAACGCAGGTGCCCGGCACCCCTAACGGGCACCGGGCACCCTAGCGCGCAATCACCAGAACGCGTTAGTTCACGTTGATCACTTCAGCGTGTCCTTGCGGGTCTTGGAGTACAAGAAGCCGATCACACCAGCGAAAACGACCAGGCCGAGCCACTGAGCAACTCCCGCGAACGAATCAGGCATGAACGCAAGTGGTGCGTCCTTACCGGAGAAGCCGACGATACCGGCGTAAACGACGCCCCAGAGGGACTCACCGACAATCAAACCGGTGGCAACCAGGGTACCCATGCGCTTTGCCTTCTCGGGATCCTTCTGCTTGGCGGCCCACTTGTCGTGGACCATACCGAGTAGCGCACCGATCGGAATAGTCAGGGTAATCGAGATCGGCAGGTACATGCCCATGCCGACAGCCAGACCGGGAAGTGACATCTTCTTGGTGGTCTTCTTCAGGACCTCGTCGATGATGATAACGACGATGCCGATCAGTGCGCCGATGCCCAACAGATTCCAGTTCAAGTCTCCGCCGAAGACGCCCTTAATCAGATCAGAGATCAGAGAGGCCTGCGGAGCTGCAAGAGCGTTTTCGCCAGCGCCCGGAGCGCCCTGGAAACCGAAAGCGTTGCCCATCAGGTTCAGAACCGGCGGAATGATGATCGCGCCGAAGAGAACGCCGATAACCAGAGCAACCTGCTGCTTCCACGGGGTTGCACCCACCAGCTGACCGGTCTTCAAATCCTGCAGGTTGTCGTTCGAAATCGTGGAGATACCGAAGACAACGGCTGCAGTGAACAACGTGTAGGCAACCAGGGCGGACAGTTCGTCACCGGATGCGGTGCCGTGAATAGCCTTCACAACCAGGGCAGCTGCGATAGCGACGATGATGCCGACACCGGAAATCGGCGAGTTGGAGGCACCAATCAAACCCGCCATGTAACCGCAGACGGATGCAACAGCAAGCCCCGTAATCAGGATAAACAGGATCGAAATGATGATCAGGCCCAACGAGTTGTGTGCAATGGCGGTGTCTTTTAAGAACAGCCAGAGCAGAACACCGATCGGGAGCATCACTGCAAGGGTCACGCCGATAACGATCTTGCCGGACAGGTCCTGCTCGGTCAGCGGGACAGTTTCACCCGACTCGCGCTTCGCAGTCGATGCAAGCGAATCCTTAATACCGATGACGATGGGGCCGATCAGCTTGATCAGCGTCCACACTGCTGCAACAGCAATCGCGCCAGCGCCGATCAATCGGACTTCAGAACGGAAGACGGTACCAACCGTGTCAGCAAGAGCCGAGGGGTCAACAATTCCCCAGGTCCGCCACGGTAGCAAGACGATGTACGAAATCGCCAGGCCGACGATCATTGCGATACCCACACCAATGCCAACCAGGTGGCCAACACCGATCAGGGCCAGCGAGAAGGAAGCCGAAGCCATGGTGCCACCCGCACCGAACTTGAAAGCGGTGCCGATTTCGGTGCCGAGAACCTTCATTGAGCCGAGGATGGCAAAACCAGCTGATGACAGACCGCCCCAGATAATGGCGAGCAAACCACGCTTGGATTCTTCGGCGCCTTCGTTGGTGTCGCCAACCTTCAGAACCTCGGCGGCAGCGACGCCTTCAGGGTAGGGGAGGTCAGAGTGCGTGACCAGTGCGCGACGTAGCGGGATCGAATACATAACGCCGAGAATGCCACCGAGAGCGATGACGAAGACCGACTGCCAGTATGGGAAACCTTGCCACCAACCGACCATGACGAGGCCAGGGAGAACGAAGATGATCGCGGACAGTGTGCCTGCCGCGGACGCGATCGTTTGAACGATGTTGTTTTCTTGGACCGTATGGTCTTTGAAGTAACGCAGAATTGCCATCGAAATGACGGCCGCGGGGATGGAGGTTGCGAAGGTCAGGCCCGCCTTCAGGCCGAGGTATACGTTCGCTGCGGTGAAGATGACGGTGATGATGCCACCGATAATGACGCCTCGCAGGGTCAGTTCCTTCAGCGACGTCCCCGTCGATTGTGTTGTCTTGGGCATATAACCGGACTCTCTACTTAATAGAATGTGCCGACGGGAGTTTATCACCGCAAGATTTCTCAGCAAATTCGGCAAACCTTTGTCATTATTGCAGTTCACGTGAATGCTCAGCCTCTAGTTTCGCCGACGAGACAACGCGATGGGACTACAGGCTGGATTCGAATGGAAGCAAAAGCGGGTGATACCGGATCACTCCGGTATCACCCGCCCCTTTTAAGGCTCAGCCCTTCTATGAAGCTCAGTGTTCGCCATGCTCCAAGGCTTCGGCTTCTATGGCTTCTTCGTAGGTCACGTGGATGGTGCCATGTGCGTGCTCTGGCGGAGCGTAGATCGAATAAACGCGAAGGGGCTCACCACCGATTGCGGTGACGTTGTGCCAGGAGCCAGCCGGAACGAAAATGGCATCATCGTCTGAGGCTTCGACCTCGAAGGACAGATCATCCTTGGCCGGCCCCATCTGCACCAGGCCTCGCCCGCCTTCGATGCGGAGGAACTGGTCGTGGTCTTCGTGAATTTCCAGGCCGATGTCGTGTCCGGGCTGGATGCACATGACGGTGAGCTGCAAGTTCTTACCAGTCCACAGGGTGGTGCGGTAGTTGGTATTTTCCATCGTCGCTTCTTCGATGTTGACGACGTACGGGTTGGGTCCCATGTCTTGGCTCATTGTGCCCTCCTATTGACGGATCATCTGCGGCCAGTAATGACCGCGCTCCCTTTCAAGGATAGAGGCACCCCTATAGGAATGCAGTGGCAACGAGAGATGAAGGTCAGAATCCCATGAGTTCGCGGGTCACATAATCGGCGAGAAGTCGCCCTTTCAGCGTCAGAACGACCCGCCCTTTCAGCGCATTTACTCCGTCGATCAGCTGGTCTGCGATCAAGCCTGGCAACGCGTGGATATTGATGACATCCGACGTGCGTATGCCTTCGGAGGTGCGCACGGCGAGCATGACTTTCTCCAGTGCTCGAGCATCGGACTGAAGTATTTCGCCCGCGAGCGCCGGAGAAACTCCCGCTTGCACGCGCCCCGCGTAGGCGGCCGGGTGTTTGACGTTCCACCAGCGGTAACGTCCCACGTGCGAGTGCGCGCCGGGTCCTAGCCCCCACCAGTCCCAGTCACGCCAGTAGGCCAGGTTATGTCGGCTTGCGTGACGTAGTTCGGTCGGTTCCACACCAGCTTCGTTTACGTCCGGGCGCGCAAAATTCGAAATTTCATACCATTTGAAGCCCGCGTCAGCAAGGACCTGGTCAGCGAGTTCGTACTTGATTGCTTCGTCGTCCGCCTCCGGCATGGGCAACTCACCGCGAGCGACCTGCACGCCCATTTTTGTGCCCTCTTCGATCACCAGCGCATACGCACTAATGTGATCTGTTTCCAGGGCGACTGCGGCGTCCAACGACCGATGCCAATCATCGATGCTCTCCCCCGGCGCCCCATAGATCAGGTCGACGGACACGTCCAAGCCAGCATCGCGCGCGGCTTGGACGGCAGAGGGGACTTTCTGGGGATTGTGCGTGCGGTCCAACGTTGCAAGCACCTGAGGTACTGCTGACTGTATCCCGAAAGAAACCCGAGTGACGCCCGCCTCCTTTAACTTGAGCAGCCCCTTGGCGTCGATTGAATCGGGGTTCGCTTCAATCGTGAGCTCGGCTTGTTGTGCGATCCCAAAATGATTTCGCAGGCTATCGAGGATGTGTGCCAGTTCGTCGGTGTCAAGAAGAGTGGGCGTTCCACCACCGATGAAGACAGTTTCGGCTGGTCGCGGTTCAAATCCGGCATTCACGAGGCCGCGCCTACCGAATTGTGCTTCGGCTTCAATGGAGCGTGCGTATGAGCCAGGCTCTGCCCCCACACCGAACCCTGTTGTGTACGTGTTGAAGTCGCAGTATCCGCATCGAACCGTGCAGAACGGGACGTGCACGTAGAGCGAAAACGGACGCCCTTGGTCGACTTCAGCTAATGCTGGATCAAGATGGCCATCTTTCGGCCATTCAATTCCATCGGGTTGGACCGGAGGCAACAGCCAGCTCCTTATTCCGCCTGATCGGAAGTGTTTTCACCCTGGGGCGTACGTACATTCGTGGTTTCACGAGGCAAACGAACTCCGACAACGTCGTGGGCAACACGACCTGCGTCAAGGCCCCGGGTTTCAAAGTGCGTGACAATGCGACCTGCAAAGCGAGGGGCAAAACCACCGCGAGTCGGTTGTTCATCGGCTTCGTCGGGGCGCTCGCCTTCGTAGGGGTTAGCCAGCAGCGGGCATTCCTCTACTACGTCGCGCATCTGCCAGGCGTAGTTGTCCCAGTCGGTTGCAAGTCGCCAGATACCGCCGTCGGCGAGGACTCGTGCAACCTCGAGCGCAAACTCGGGGGACACAAGACGACGCTTGTGGTGACGCGATTTCCTCCACGGATCGGGGAAGAATGTCCAAACCTCGTTAGCGGCTGAGTCGGCGAAAACAATCGGGAATGCCTGCTGAGCATCGGCTTCGATCACACGAACATTCGTTACTCCAGCCTCAACGGCTTTGGAGATCAGCTTCGCAATACCGGGCACCCACACTTCAAATGCCAAGTAATCACGTTCAGGGTGCGTGCGAGCTGCTTCAACGATCTGTTCGCCTGTGCCCGATCCGATTTCAACAGTCAGAGGGGCCTTGCGAGCGAAAAGTTGAACCGGATCCAAGCGGAAAGTATCGGCGACAGTCGTATAGCCGTTCCCCCGCTCAGGTTCGATCACATACTTCGACGCGTGAGCATCCCAGGTTCGCTGAAGATTCATCGGGAGCTCACGACTACGACGCGTAAACGACTTGGTCCGCGCGAAGAAGACTTCCCCTTCGGGAGCCTCTCCTGGACGATAACGGGGGCGATCCGCCACAATCACTTCTTTCCGGTCGGAACATCCGATGTCAGGGCTGCGATGAAGGCTTCCTGTGGCACGTCCACGCGACCGATGGACTTCATGCGCTTCTTGCCTTCCTTCTGCTTTTCAAGCAGCTTGCGCTTACGCGTAATGTCACCGCCGTAGCACTTAGCCAGCATGTCCTTACGCAGTGCCTTGATCGTTTCGCGAGCGATAACGCGTGCACCCACTGCTGCTTGAACAGGGATTTCGAACTGCTGGCGGGGGATCAGTTCCTTCAAACGCTTCGTCATCCGCTGACCGTACGCATATGCAGCATCGCGGTGAACAATCGCGCTGAACGCGTCAACGCGGTCACCGTTGAGCAAAATATCGACCTTCACCAGATCGGCACTCTGCTCACCCTTCTCCTGGTAATCGAGCGAGGCGTATCCGCGAGTGCGCGACTTCAACTGATCGAAGAAGTCGAACACGATTTCTGCCATAGGCAAGGTGTAGTGGAGCTCGACGCGTTCTTCGGACAGGTAGTCCATGCCCTTCATGGTTCCGCGACGATCCTGGCAGAGTTCCATGATTGTGCCGGTGAAATCAGTCGGCGTCAGGATTGTTGCTTCAACAAGAGGCTCGCGAACCTCTAAGATCTTCCCTTCGGGGAACATCGCCGGGTTTTCAACGATGATCTCGCTCCCGTCTTCTGCAACGACCGTGTAGACAACGTTCGGCGCTGTTGCAATCAAGTCGAGTCCGAATTCGCGTTCCAATCGCTCCCGGATGATTTCGAGGTGCAACAGGCCCAGGAAGCCACAACGGAACCCAAAGCCGAGGGCTGCCGACGATTCAGGTTCGAAGGTGAGCGCCGCGTCATTGAGCTGAAGACGTTCAAGGGCATCTCGCAGATCAGGGAAGTCCGAACCGTCAACCGGGTAGATACCGGAGAAGACCATCGGACGCGGATCCTTGTATCCGGACAGCGGTTCCTCAGCGCCTCGAACGTTCAATGTCACCGTGTCGCCGACGCGCGACTGACGCACGTCTTTCACGCCCGTGATGAGGTAGCCTACTTCGCCGGCGGCAATACCTTCGCTGGGCATCGGTTCTGGCGAAATCACACCGATTTCAAGCAGTTCGTGGGTCGCGCCGGTCGACATCATCTTGACGCGCTGGCGCGTGGACAGGGCACCATCAACGACACGAACATAGGTCACCACACCGCGGTAGATGTCGTAGACGGAGTCGAAAATCATGGCTCGGGTTGCACCGTCTGGGTTGCCATTCGGAGCGGGAACGACTTCGACGATACGATCCAGCAACTCGGCAACGCCTTCACCGGTCTTACCCGACACTTTCAGGACCTCGGATTCATCGCATCCAATCAGCTGAGCAACCTCACCAGCATACTTTTCAGGCTGAGCACCGGGCAGATCGATCTTGTTCAAAACGGGAATGATCGCAAGATCGTTTTCCAGAGCGAGGTAAAGATTTGCCAGAGTCTGTGCTTCAATACCCTGCGCAGCATCAATCAGAAGAACCGCGCCTTCACACGCTGCAAGCGATCGAGAGACCTCGTAGGTGAAGTCAACATGACCGGGCGTATCGATCATATTGAGCGCGTACGCCTGGCCATCTCGTGCCCACGGCATACGAACAGCCTGAGACTTAATGGTGATGCCACGCTCACGCTCAATATCCATACGATCAAGGTACTGAGCGCGCATATCACGCTGCTCAACAATGCCGGTCAACTGCAACATGCGGTCAGCAAGCGTGGATTTACCGTGGTCAATGTGCGCGATGATGCAGAAGTTTCGCAGGCGTGACTGCTCGGTGTGAGCAGGACGAATCATTTCCACTTGTGCGGGCGTAGGGATTGGCACGGTACCTCCAATAGATATTCCCCTTTATCGTCCCATTAACGCGCCCCCAAGTGCCAACTATGAGCGCGCGACCTCGCGCACATCACGTTCTTCCCTATAAAAGAACTGCGCTGCATCCCTACTCTTCACCTTCCATCGCTCCGATCTGACGATAGCTTTCACTAATCTGGCGGAAGCTTTCGATCTCTTCTCCTTCCAATTCTTCGGGGGGATCATTGACGAGCATCTCTGAAAGTTCGATAACCGCCTGCGAATCATCCATATCAATCGACGCAGCAAGAAGAACACAATGAATCTCAAGTGTCAGCGGATTATGCGCCCCAAGGACCTCTAGGCAGTCAGCGAACGTCTGCTTCCACTCTTTCATCGCCTGTTTTCTGCGCCCCAGCAAGAATTTTGTTCGAGCAATTTCCCCGCGTAGGCGAAGAGTTCTTCCGTCTTGAAGCCCCCACTTCTTCTTTGAGATCCCATGCAGGCTTCGATAAATTTTTAGTGCAGAGTCGTACTTATCAGCCAGCACCAAGGCTTCAGCCAAGTTGTCTTGCGCACTCATCGCCAGCGAGTCGTCTTCGGCCAAGCACGTACCCATATCGCGCACAACGCGCCGATAAATTGAAACGGCCTTTGTAAAGTCGCCCCTAGCTTTAGCGGGCATCGCGGAATTTGTTCGCACCGCCCACGCGAGCTCGCTGTGGTTCCCCAGGACATGCTCAACATCGCGAATCAGAATCCGGTAGTTCTTATCGATATTGTGGTATTTTCCCAGCGTCGCCTGCCAGTAAAGCTCAGAATTACGGGCAACCAACACATCCTCATCCAACGGTCCCAGGTTGTTCAGTCCGATTTCGGTAGCGATACGTGCCAGGCGAAGACAGTCGGTTGCTTGGTCATTGAGCGCATACCAATCAACAAGTGCGCGAGCAATCGTCAATCGCTCACGCACATCAACTGATTCGTCCTTGACCAGCTCCTCAATCTTTGCGATCACCTCGCCCGAGTCTGATCGGAGAGCCTCTTCCATACGCTCGCGCACACGCATGTGCGAAAAACCCGTGCCACTCCCACCCCAGTCAGGGGCATGCGAATCGGCGGGATTCCCTGCCTCGTCGATAGGAGTGGCAGACGTGAACTGAAGTGCCATGATCGCGTTCCTCCTTGTACGCATTGGTAATTGATGCACCCACTGTCTGCCTTCGATGAAAAGTGCGCCATCTTCCCAGTGGCAAATTGTGGATAACTCAGGGGATATGCACTGTGTGGATAACTTCGCACCGTCGTACGAGCACTTCACGAAAGTCCGACTCACGATCGAAGAAGTCCCATTCTTCGTATGCTTCGTCTACCACTCGCGACAGTGGCATTGACGAGGTTGAGATTTCTGAGGCTTTGAAGCACACGCATAAGCGCGTTTAGTGAGCGCATTCACGCCCACTTTCCGCTAAGAAAATAGCGCTCAGCGTATCGCGCTGGTAACGTTGTTAGTCGGACTCCCGGCCTGGTCGGGCAGGGGGTCTGGTCCGAGCCGTTTGCGGATGTCCCCACGTCCCAGTCCCGGTTCTGACACAGCCCTCACCGACCCTGTAATCACTTCAAGCAAGGAGTTTTCCGACTGTGGCGAACATTAAGTCTCAGATCAAGCGGATCCGCACCAACGAGAAGCGTCGTCTTCGTAACCAGTCTGTGAAGTCCGAGCTCAAGACGCTCGTTCGCAAGACCCGCGAAGCCGTTGAGGCAGGAGACAAGGAACTCGCAATCGAGTCCCTCAAGACTGCTTCCCGCAAGCTGGATAAGGCCGTTTCCAAGGGCGTTATCCACAAGAACCAGGCTGCTAACCGCAAGTCCAAGCTCGCAAAGCGAGTTTCTTCGCTCGGCTGATCGCTAATTCTTCACCTTTGGGGTCGCATCCACGTGAGATGCGACCCCAAAGTGTTTTATACGGCGTGTTCATCAGGCAACGGACGGACGTGCTGGGTAACCCGTTCACCCGCGAGCTTTAGTTTAACGCCTTCGATGCAACCGGCAGATCGTCGTAATGGCCTTTTCAACTGCGTAGCGCGGGTCGCGGGACAAGCCTTTTGTTTCACTGTCTGCAAGTCCAACCGCTTGGATAGCACCTGCGAGCGAACGATCGTTCCACCCCCGCAACTGGCTACGCACGATATTCACCTGCCACGGTTGCATTCCCACGTTGACTCCGCGTCCGCTTGATGAGGCAGATACTTTCGCCATCTGTCGGATCTTGATTGCCAGGGCGGCGACAAGCTGTTGAGGTTCAACACCCGTAGCGAACGCGTGCCGTACAAGGGTGAGGGCTCGCGATGTTTCACCAGCGATGGCCGCATCGGCTACTTCGAATCCGCTGGCTTCAATGCGTCCCGCGTGGTAGCGACGCACGTCCTCTAGCGTGATTGTGCCTTCGCAGTCAGAGAGAAGCTGGGCAACTGCGGCCGCCATTTCGCGCAGGTCGGAGCCAAGCGCGTCAACGATCGCTTGCATCGCATCACGATCCATCTGACGGTGAGCACGGCGAACATCAGAGCGGATCAGCTCAAGCTTGTCCCGGTCAGATTTAATGATTTCGGCGGGGATAACGGGGAATTTAGCTTTTGCGATAGCGTCGGTGACCTTTTTTCCCTTCGCGTTTCCGCCGGGGTGAACCAGAAGAAGCCACACATCGAAGGCAGGGGCCGCAATATAGGTCAAGAGGTCGTTGGCAAGAGCGTCACTCATCGTTTCAAGGTCACGAATGATCACCAGTCGACTTTCACCAAACAGTGATGGCGAGGCAATCATGTCCAGTTGACCCGCCTGATAGGTGGCAGCGTTCAGGTCTGTGCGTTCAAGGTTTGGATCTGCCGAACGCGCCTGCGAGCGCAGAGAATCAAGAGCGCGATCGATCAGCAGCCCTTCTTTGCCCTTAATCAGGACAATAGGAGCCAATTCAATAGCAACCGGAGCTGACGGTTTAGTTCCCCGACTACCCATTGATTACCTCTCTTTCTTCGCACGCCCTATAAGTCTGACACGTTCCATGTACACATGCGTTTGCACTCTACGTAGTAGGGGGATAACGAGCGCACGCTTCCAGTAGAGCACCAGTGTCGCGCTCACAATGCTAGCGACGATCACATCACGCGACGAAAGCTGATGACTAGCCCCTGGAAGGTGTGCAAAGAAGAAAGCAACGTTCGTAATCCACCGCGTGAAGAACGCTGATCCTTGCGCACACGCGTGAGCGAGCCAAGGAGAAACTCCAAGCAGGCAGGTTGCCGCGATCGCCAGCAATGTCGCCGGCGCAACCGCTACCGACGCCATAACATTCGCCGGTATGCCGTATACCGGGACGCGTGGGTTGGCAAGAAGCAGGATGGGGAAAGTCATCACATAGCAACTAACTGGGATTGCCAAGTAGTCAATCGCGAAGCCAATTGTTTTGCCGATGAGTGTGTCCGAACGGATTTTTCTGCGCCGATAATCGAGGAGGCGCCGAGCGATCACAACAATTCCAAAGGTCGCCGCTACGGAGAGTGAAAAACCGAAGTTACTTGCGACCCACGGGTTGAACAGGATTGATCCGATGGTGACTGCGCTTAACGTCGTCACCCCCTGCTTTCCCCTACCGCTAAACTCTGCCCCAATCCCCAACGCCGAGGTGAGTACCGCTCGCATTACTGCAGGCGTTGCCCCAACTATTGCAACCACAATGGTCAGAACTGCTGCGATTCCGAACAGACGAAAACGTGTGCGGCCTCGTAGGACGAAGGCGACAACTCCCATGATGATCGCCAAATGCGAGCCGGAGACTGCAGTTAAATGCGACAGTGAGGTCCGGCGAAAAGCTTCCTTCAGTTCTTTCGTCATAGCAGAGTCATTACCGATTGCCATTCCCGGAACCAAAGCTTGCGCTTGAGGTTCCAAGTCAGCAACCAAATCGACGAGGCCGGTGCGAATTCTTCGCACCGTAGCTCGCCACCCTTGTGGCCTAGCAACACATTTCAGTTTCGAGGTGTGAATGATTCCTGCCCAAGGAAGATGCGCGCTGAACTCAGTGTCGATCACTCCCCTAGTTTCAACTGTGTCCCCACGATAGAGAGAGGGCCAGTGGCTTCCTGTTAGTCGCACTTTGATAGGGCTAGTTGGTCGCATCGATTGTTTGCCTGCGTGTGTCACGCGAAGGGAAACGATCTGCGAATTTGACGAAAACTGCCCTGAGACTTCAGATGGATCATCTTCTAGTTCGCCACGTATCGTGATCAGCGATCCAGTTTGAGCCGCTTGGAAGACCTCGGTGCGCCGTGCACTGTTGTGAGCGACCGCTCCCACACACACGGCCACAACAGTGGCAAAACTAACCAGTGCTAGCAGGGCTCGCAAGGAACCAAATGGGATTAGGTTGTGACGCCCTTGACGTGGCTGAACCGCATTCAACGATGCCAGCATCCACACGCACCCCAGGCTTGTCGCGCCAGCAACGCCAGTTATGGCCGCGCTGCTGTCCGTTTTCGTTCCGAAGAGGGCACCGCACCAGACTGCCACCGCCACGGGGGCAAGACGCCAATCATGCATTGGAGGTGGCGGTTTCATTGACACGCCCCAGAACGGATCTTCTCTAGTAGTGCTGGTCCTATCCCCGGCACCGCATCAACGTCATCCACCGATTGGAACGGACCAGATTGGTCTCGGAACTCTTTGATTCGCCGGGCAAGTGCCGGACCAACGCCATCTAACTGCTCGAGAGCACCAACATCGGCCGTATTCAGGTCAATACATGAGCTCCCAGTTGTTGATGCGGTCGGCGACGAGGAATCAGAAGGTGTGTGTGCGACCTCACCCAGCCGAGGAATCACAATATGTTCCCCGTCCACCAGTGGGCGCGCTAAATTTACTTGTTCAACATCGGCATCTTCTGCCACTCCGCCCGCTTCTTCGAGTGCGTCAGCAACCCGTTTGCCCATTTCTAGGGTCACTAGAGACGGGGAATTGACCGCTCCCGTCACATAAACGGTGACCTGTTCTATGCTCTGTTGAGGTGCCGGAAGCGACGTGGATTGGCCGGCGGATGACGCTACCTGAATCGACTGTGCAGACTCAGTGCTGGCGTAGTCTCCACTGTCATTCATCTGTTTCGCCGACGATGCCGTGGTTGTTTTCCACACGCCGATCCCCGCAACAAGAAGAACAACGACTCCCAGTAGCATCATCGATTGAACCGACGGGAGCAGACGCACCTTCCACTCGGGACGCGGCTCATCGAGCGGATCCTCATCTTCAGGCTCAAATACTGCCTCGGTCAGACGAGCGACATTCAGACGATTCGTGACATTCATGCGCACACACTAAGAAGCAATACCTCCTCACGCACCTACGTAATGAGAAAACTGTGGATAACTCATCCGGCTATCAACAGGTTGGCGTGAGTCACGCCAACCGGCCTCGTTCCCCCTTGAGGATGAAAGGCAGAACGTCGAGTTCAGGCATTCCCCGAAGCCCCTTTGGCATTGGACGAAGTTCTGACACATCGTGGTACCGGACAAGCAGGTGTCACGGTTCTCAATGAATCAGGTCGCCCAACTCCGGTTGCGCCGACATCCATGTGGGCACCGCTTGCGTCATGGGACCGGCACGCGCTGACTTTGAGAAGGGCCCCAAATCGGACAGGCGCGCACGCTACGCCCTATCCCAACTAGGCTAAGGGATTAAGGAACACAGCAGTGGCGAGCAATTCGCTTTATCCACTGCGGGATGCTTCTTCATCAAGCAGAGCCTGAAAGAGGAATCGACATGCGCATCGGATTTATTGGAGCCGGTTCAATGGTCGCCGCAATTGCACGCGGTGCGGTTGCGGCCGGAATGAACGGAGCTGATTTCCTTTTCACTGACGCGAATGGTGTCCATGCTCCGGCGCTTGCCCGCGAAGTTGGTGGGCAGGTTGCTTCATCCAATGGGTCGCTCGCTCATCAGGTTGACCTGCTTGTCCTTGGGGTGAAACCTCATATTCAGACTGAAGTGATCGAACAGATCGCTCATATCGTTCGCGAGCGTCCAGATATGGCCGTTGTTTCTTTGGCTGCCGGTCGCACCCTTGATTCAATGCTCCGCGATTTCGGCGCAGCGGTTCCCTTGATCCGCGTGATGCCGAATGTCAACGCACAGGTTGGCCAGTCAATGAGCGCAATCTGCTCTCAGGATGCAACCGAGGCTCAGCTTGGAGCAACCGAACGCCTGCTCGGCGCTGTCGGGCGTACCGTGCGAATCAGCGAGAAAGAATTCCCTGCGTTCATGGCGTTGGCAAGTTGCTCGCCCGCGTGGGTTTTCCAGATTATTGAGACGCTTGCCCGAGCCGGCGTGAAACATGGACTGACGAAGTCTTCTGCCACCTTAATTGCCGCCCAGGCTGTTGCTGGCTCAGCGGATCTGCTTCTTGCAAGCCAAGAACGCGGTGTGAATGCTGCCCAGCTTATTGATTCGGTCTGTTCCCCTAGTGGCACCACGATTGCAGGTCTGCTGGCCGCTGAAAACGCCGGTCTGTCCCCCGCACTTGTTACAGCTGTCGACGCTGCTATTGCACGCGATCAGGAAGTGTCTTCCTGATCTTTGTCTGTCCTGCGCGTAATCACTTCCAGTTGCGCGAACCCGACCAAGAAAATCCCATCTCCCAATGAATGCTGTTGTCATTTCAGTCATCATCATGCTCGCGCTTTCGATTGCGCGCGTGCATGTCGTTATCTCCCTGTTCATTGCTGCTCTGGTTGCGGGTCTGACCGCACATATGGGCATTGAAGGCACGATGGTTGCCTTCCAGGATGGCCTCGCTGGTGGCGCGAAGATCGCGCTTTCCTATGCTTTGCTTGGTGCCTTCGCCATGGCGGTTGCGCATTCCGGCCTGCCTCAATTGCTTGCCGACTGGCTTGTTTCGAAGATGAAGAGCGCTGACCCTTCTCGAGGTGAACGCGTTCGTTCCGTGACGAAATGGAGCATCGTTGCGGGTGTTGTTGCCATGGGCATCATGAGTCAGAACCTGATCCCGATTCACATTGCGTTTATCCCGCTTCTGATCCCGCCAATTCTTGGCGTGATGAACACGTTGAAGATGGATCGTCGTCTTGTTGCATCGGCGATCACGTTCGGTATTATCACCACCTACATGTTCCTGCCGATTGGTTTCGGTCGTATTTACCTGCATGACATTCTGTTTGCGAACATTGAAAAAGCTGGGATGAACCTCACTGGTGTGAACCCGGTTGTCGCAATGGGTATCCCCGCTCTTTCGATGCTTGTTGGTTTGATCATCGCGTTCTTCTCCTATGGGAAGTCACGTGAGTACAAGCCCACTACTAGCGAATACACGCGCAAGATCGAAACAATTGAGCCTCGTAAGGTGTGGGCTGCGCTGTTTGCAATCATCGTCTGCTTTGTTATTCAGACCGGGTTGACGCTGGTTGATTCTGCTGCTGACCCATTGCTTGTGGGGGCGCTTGTTGGCCTCTGCATTCTGCTGTTTATGCGCGTTGTTCCGTGGCAGAAAGCTGATGACGTTTTCTCTGGTGGCATGAAGATGATGTCCCTGATTGGTCTAATCATGATCACCGCTCAGGGATACGCTTCAGTGCTGAACGAATCCGGCGCAATCGAACCGTTGGTCCAGCAGACTGCTGATCTTTTCGCCGGTTCCAAGGTCATCGCGGCGTTCGCGATGTTGCTTGTTGGTTTGATCATCACGATGGGCATTGGTTCGTCGTTCTCGACCCTGCCGATTATTTCTGCGATCTACGTTCCGCTCTGTGCGACGCTCGGTTTTTCCCCTGTTGCGACGGTCGCTTTGATCGGTACCGCGGGCGCTTTGGGTGATGCTGGTTCGCCTGCCTCTGACTCAACCCTTGGCCCCACAACCGGTCTGAATGTTGATGGTCAGCACGATCACATGCGTGACACTGTGATCCCGACGTTCCTGCACTTCAACATTCCGTTGCTCATCGGCGGTTGGATCGCTGCTGTTGTTCTCTGATTGAGGATTTCTCACTCGCGTGGCTGGCTACGAAGGAGACTTCGTAGCCAGCCTTTTTGTGTTTCATTGACGAGGTTCCTACCCGGGCCTCGTTGATTGATCGCCAGGGGGTGGAAAGGTCGCGAATACCCGATGTGCACGTTTGGTTTTCCCCTTGAAATCCCACTACTCTAGTGGGGTACATGTCCACGACTCGGATGGAGAATATTGATATGGGCGAGCGTCTTTCGACCCCGACTTCTGTTGTAGCCCCGACGGTTCCTGACCGTGTTGGCGCTGAAGGTTTGGAACACAAGTGGGGTGAGAGCTGGGAGAACGCAGGTACCTACGATTTCGATCGTACGGCAACGCGCGAGCAGGTGTACTCGATTGACACTCCGCCGCCCACGGTTTCGGGTTCTCTTCACGTTGGACACGTGTTCTCCTACACCCACACTGACGTTATTGCGCGTTACCAGCGCATGATGGGTAAGTCCGTTTTCTACCCGATGGGGTGGGATGACAACGGTCTGCCGACTGAGCGTCGCGTGCAGAACTACTTTGGTGTTCGCGTTGATCCGACGCTCCCCTACGATCCTGACTTTGTTCCCCCACATGAGGGTGGCGAAGGTAAGTCGATCAAGGCTCGTGATCAAAAGCCGATTTCGCGTAAGAATTTCGTTGAGCTCTGCGAACGTCTGACGGTTGAAGATGAGGCTCAGTTCGAGGCGCTGTGGCGCTACCTTGGTCTGTCCGTGGATTGGAAGCAGCATTACCAGACGATCGGTAAGCGCGCCCGCAAGGTTGCTCAGGCTGCGTTCCTGCGCAACTTGGCTCGCGGTGAGGCCTATCAGAGCGAGGCTCCCGGTCTTTGGGACATTACGTTCCAGACCGCTGTTGCTCAGGCTGAGCTTGAGTCGCGTGAGTACCCGGGCTTCTACCACCGTCTGGCGTTCCACCTGACGGATGCTGATGCTGCCGCGAAGGCTGTCGCTGCCGGTGCTCCCGTGGAGAACGGCGTGGACGTCTGCATCGAGACGACGCGTCCGGAGTTGCTCGGCGCGTGTGTTGCCCTTATTGCTCACCCGGATGATGAGCGTTACAAGCCGTTGTTCGGCACGACCGTTGCCTCCCCCATCTTCGGTGTTGAGGTTCCTGTTCTTCCTCATCCGCAGGCCGAGATGGATAAGGGTGCTGGTATCGCCATGTGCTGTACCTTCGGTGACACCACGGATATCGACTGGTGGCGTGACCTCGACCTTCCTCTGCGCGCGATCCTGCGCAAGGATGGCCGTATCATCGCTGAAACGCCCAAGTGGATCACGTCCGCTGAAGGTATCGCAGCATTCGAGGCAATCGCCGGTAAGACGACGTTCTCCGCACGCGAGACCCTGGTTGCGATGCTCGCTAAGTCCGGCGAGATGCACGGTGAGCCGACGAAGACGATGCGTCAGACGAACTTCTTCGAGAAGGGTGATAAGCCACTCGAAATCGTGACCTCGCGCCAGTGGTACATCCGTAACGGGGGCAAGCCGTGGACGAACCCGGCGTCGGGTAAGGATCTGAACGAAGAGCTGGTTGGTCGAGGTCGCGAGCTGGCATTCCACCCCGATTTCATGCGTGTACGCTACGAAAACTGGGTGACTGGCCTGAACAATGATTGGTTGGTTTCCCGCCAGCGTTTCTTCGGTGTTCCGTTCCCGCTGTGGTACAAGGTGAACGAGGCCGGCGAGGTCGATTACAACCAGATCATTACGCCGGCCGAAGACGAACTGCCCGTCGATCCTTCGTCTGATGTTCCGGCTGGATACACGGAAGCCCAGCGTGACGTTGCCGGCGGTTTCGTGGGAGAACTGGACATCATGGACACGTGGGCAACGTCCTCACTGTCCCCGCAGCTGGCATGTGGTTGGCTCGAGGACGAGGATCTGTTCAGCCGTACGTACCCGATGGATCTGCGCCCTCAGGGTCAGGACATCATTCGTACCTGGCTGTTTTCGACCGTTGTTCGCGCAAACCTCGAGTTCGCTGAACTTCCGTGGAAGCACGCTGGTATCTCGGGCTGGATCCTTGATCCTGACCATAAAAAGATGTCAAAATCCAAGGGCAACGTGGTCACCCCGATGGGTCTGCTTGAAAAGTACGGTTCGGACGCGGTTCGCTACTGGGCGACGTCCGCTCGACTGGGCTTGGATGCGATCTTCGATGAAGCGCAGATGAAGATCGGTCGTCGTCTGGCAATCAAGGTTCTGAACGCTTCGAAGTTTGCTCTGACCATGGGTGGTGAGGGCGCGGCGATTGATCTGGATCCGGCGCTGGTGACGGTGCCACTGGATCGTTCGGTGCTAGCGACACTCGCCTCCGTCATCGACGAGGCCTCGGCTGCCCTAGCGTCCTACGAGCACTCTCGCGCGCTCGAGGTCACGGAGTCGTTCTTCTGGACGTTCTGCGACGACTACCTGGAGCTGGTCAAAGAGCGCGCTTACAACCGTGATGGCGCGTGGGACGAGGCCTCGGCCGCGTCCGCCCGCGCGGCTCTGGCGATCGTTATCGACAACGTCGTGCGTCTGCTCGCCCCCTATCTGCCGTACGTGACGGAAGAGGTGTGGAGCTGGTACCGCGAGGGTAGCGTGCACACCGCTCCGTGGCCGGTCGTAGCTGACCTGGCTGGCATCGAGGGCGATCCCTCGGTGCTCGAGGCCGCGTCCTCCGCTCTGATCGCCCTGCGTCGCGTGAAGTCTGAGGCGAAGGTGTCGCCACGTACGCCGTTCCTGGCGGTGACGGTGCGTGCCCCGCAGGCTCAGGTCGAGGCTCTGGAGTCCGTGAAGAGTGACCTGGAAGCCGCGTCAAAGGCCGTGGACGCCCTGACCGTGACCGCCTCCGATGACGCTGAGGCCACCGAGGCCGTCGTCGAGTCCTTCGAGCTGGGCGAGGCTCCTGCCAAGCGCAAGGGCTGAGCGTTAGGCTGCTGGGGGTTGCCCGTGGGAAACCACGGGCGACCCCTCGTTTTACGCAGCATTGAAAGACAGGGCTAATGCCCGAAAGACACAGGTCTCAACATCACAAATCCACGACTCCACCACCCAAGGCAAAGACACGCACCCCTAAAGACGGTCCCCCTCCCCCACTCTACGGGCGCGTAGGATAGGGAAAACAGTAGTAGCGTCGCTGGCTCCGTCCCGCAACGCACACCGCCCAGCGACCAGGGAGCAGATATGAGAGCCGAAGAAACCCCTGCCTCGTCCAACGACGACAAGACGACGCAGGCGCAGACGACCACCAAGGCCCTCGAGTGGCACGCCCCCGTCCTGGTGCGCATCGACGATCACACGACGATCCCCCACCTGCTGAAAGAGCGCGTGCAGCGTGGCGCCACCCGCCCCCTCATCCTGCGCAAGATCGGTATCGGCGACACGTGGCGTTCCATCACGGCGCGCGACTTCTACGATGAGGTGCACGCGCTCGCCGCCGGCCTCATCACGCGGGGCCTCGAACCCGGCGACCGCGTCGCGATTATGAGCTGCACCCGCTACGAGTGGACGCTCCTCGACTTCGCGTGCTGGGCAGCCGGCCTCGTCCCCGTGCCCATCTACGAGACCAGCTCCATCGACCAGGTCGCCCACGTCCTCGTCGACGCGGACGTCAACCTCATCATCACCGAAACCGTGTCCATGGCAGAGATCGTGCGCGCGGCAGCAGAGCGAGAAAACCGGGACAACACCCACGTGCTCTCCCTGGACTCCGAGGCCATCGAGACCCTCATCGCGGAGGGCTCGGCCACCCCGCGCGAGCGCGTCCTCGCCCGCTCAGAGGCCCTCACCAAGGACGACATCGCAACCATCGTTTACACGTCGGGCACGACGGGCACGCCCAAGGGCACAGTCCTGTCCCATGAGAACTTCACGAACCTATGCCTGAACGCCCACTCGTGGATGCCGGAGATCGCCGCCGGCAAAGACTCGCGCCTACTCCTCTTCCTACCGTTGGCCCACGTGTTCGCCCGCTTCCTGCAGGTCTTCCAGATCAGTGGCAACGGCGTGCTTGGCCACGCCTCCAACATCAAGAACCTGCTAAACGACCTGGCATCTTTCAAGCCGAGCTATCTCCTCGTCGTCCCGCGCGTCTTGGAAAAGATCTACAACTCGGCGGACACGAAGGCTTCCGGCCCCAAGCGCAAGATCTTCCGCTGGGCCGCCAAGATCGCGATCGCCTACTCGCGTGCCCTCGACACCGAGGAAGGCCCCAGCGCCTCCCTCAAAGCCCAGCACGCGATGGCGGATAAGCTCGTCTACCAGCAGATCATCCGCCTGGTGGGCGGCAACGCAGACTACATCGTCTCGGGCGGCGCGCCCCTGGCCACTTGGCTCGCCCACTTCTATCGCGGCGTCGGCATCCCCGTTCTGGAGGGCTACGGCCTGACAGAGACGGTCGGCCCGGTCTCGGTCAACACGCCTCGTCTGTCCAAGATCGGCACCGTGGGCCCGGCCCTGCCACCCATGTCCTTCAAGATCAGCGACGAGGGCGAGATCCTACTCAAGGGCTCAAGCGTCTTCCAGTGCTACCACAACGACCCCGAGGCGACAGCCGCCTGCTTCACCGAAGACGGCTGGTTCCGCACGGGCGACCTGGGGTCCCTAGACCGCGACGGCTACGTGTCCATCACGGGCCGCGCGAAAGAGATCATCGTGACAGCGGGCGGCAAGAACGTCGCCCCGGCTGCCCTCGAAAACCCGATGCGCTCCCACCCGCTCATCTCCCAGGTCCTGGTGGTGGGCGACCAGAGGCCCTTCATTGCCGCGCTCATCACGTTGGACGCGGAGATGCTGCCCGATTGGCTCGCCACGCACTCGCTGCCCCCGATGAGCGTGGCGGAGGCAGCCACGAACGTCGAGGTCCTGGCCTCCCTGGAGAAGGCAGTAGCCTCGGCGAATAAGCACGTCTCGCGCGCCGAATCGATCCGCAAGATCAAGGTCCTCACGACCGACTTCACGGAGGCAAACGGCCTGCTCACGCCCTCGCTCAAGGTCAAGCGCCTGGAGGCCACGCGCCGTCTTGCCTCCGTCATCGACGAGATCTACGGCGGTCCCATGCAGGACTGACGCGCCTATGAACAAGGCCGTGGCCGGCTCGCGCTTCCCCGCTCGGTGTCGGGGTTTGCGAGCCGGCCACGGCTTTCTTGTGTGGGCGTCCTACTGCGAGGCGAGCGCCGCTGTGGGTGGCGTGCGGGCCGCTCGGATCGCGGGGTAGAGCCCGGCGACGGCGCCGATAAGGAGAGTGGAGCCGAGGCCTGCGGCGATCACCCACCAGTGCAGGGTGGGCGGCCAACCGTACGCGTAACACATGCCCCAGGTGACGCCGGCGCCGATGAGGCATCCGGCGAGTCCTCCGAGGAAGGACAGTAGCAGGGCTTCGGCCAGGAACTGCACGGTGATGTGCCCCCTCCTGGCGCCAAGCGAGCGGCGCAGGCCAATCTCCTTGCGACGTTCCAGGACGGAAATGATCATCGTGTTGGCCACACCGATGCCACCGACGAGCAGGGCGATCGAGCCGACGCCGGCGAGCAGGGTCGTGAGCGTCTGGTCGGCCGCGTTTTGGGCTGCCAGTGCATCGGAGGGGCGTGAGACCTTCAGGCCGGTGGCGCCCTGCGGGGCGAGCGTGGGTCCGAGGAGCTCGCGGACATTCTCCACCTGCTCCTCTAAGGAGCGCTCATAGATCGTCGTGGGGGTCTTACCCGCGTCGAAGTACGTACCCGCGGCGGCAACACCGATGAGGGCGGCGTTATCAAGTTCCTCGGCCAGGGGTGCTGGATCCATGATGCCCAAGACGGTGAACGACATGCCACCCAACCACACCTGGGTGCCCGGCTCGACGACGCCGAGCAACTGCGCGGCTTTCGAGCCCAGGACGACGCCCGGGTACTTCGCGGTGGCATCGTTGAGCCATGTCCCCTTCTTCATGGTCCCGGATACGACCTTCAGGAGGTTCGTGTCGGCCGCCATCGTGATGATGCCGCCGGTCGCATTCGGGTCGGACAGGCGCGAACGGTACACGGAGACGCCGCTTAGCGTCGACGTCGAGGCCGCGTCGGTGACGCCCGGGATCATGAGAGTGCGGCCCACGGCGTCCTCGGGCAGGATGAGGTCCGTTCCCGACAGATCCGCGCCACTGCGCGCCGTCAACATGTTGGTGCCCAGTGCTCGTAGCTGTTCTTGCAAGCGGGCCTGCGAGGATGCGGAGACGCCGACGACGCCGACCATGGCCGCGATGCCGATCGCGATGCCCAGGGCCGAGAGCACGGCGCGCATGGGGCGAGCACGCAGGCCCGTCAGGCCTAGGCGCGCGACGTCCGAAAAGCGCAGGGCGGAACGGCCGGTTCCTGAGTTCTTCTCACTCATCAAGGCCACCTCCCGGGTGTGCAGAGTCGGAGACGATCTCACCATCGCGGATGGCGATCTGCCTGGGCAGCGAGGCCGCCAGGTCGTTGTCGTGGGTGATCACAATGATGGTAGTGCCGGCTTCGTTGAGCTCGCGCAGGAGGGCGACGATGGACGCGCCCGAGCGCGAGTCGAGGTTGCCGGTGGGCTCGTCGGCCAGCAGTAGGGCCGGGTGCCCGATGATGGCACGAGCGATCGCGACGCGCTGGCGTTCACCGCCCGACATCTGGTGGGGCTTGTGATCCATGCGGTGTCCGAGGCCCACGCGGGTCAGAGCCTCACGTGCAGCCTCGCGGCGCTTGGCACGGGGCACGCCCCGGTAGAGCAGTCCGTCTGCAACGTTGTCGAGGGCGCAGACGCCGGCCGTCAGGTGGAACTGCTGGAACACGAAACCGATCAGCGACGATCGCACTCCCGACAGCTCCGTGTCACGCAGGGAGGACACGTCCGTGCCGTTGATGCACACGCTACCCGAGGTGGGTCGGTCGAGCGTTCCGATGAGGTTGAGCAGAGTGGATTTTCCAGAGCCGGACGGCCCGACGATGGCGACGAACTCTCCCTCGTCGACAGCCAGGGATACTCCGTTACAGGCGTGCACGGGCGGGCTGCCGAAGGACCGGTGCACGTCGGTCAGTTGCAGGATGTGGCTCATCGGTTGGGCACCACCACGCGCTGGCCTTCGGCGATCTCGTCGCCGCTCACTTCGACGCGGTCTCCCGCGAACAGGCCGACGGTGACAGGGACCCGACGAATCTTGCCCGACTCATCCACGACCTCGACGCCGAACTGGTCGGCACTTAGGGCCACGAGCGCACTGAGGGGCACGGACAGCACGTCTGTGCGAGTCTCGGAGGTCAAGCCCAGGGAGACCGAGGCCTCCTGGAGCCCTTCGAGGGCGGAGGTGTCATCAGGGGTGACGGTGATCGGAATGATTCGTTCCTTGGTCGTCTCTTCGGCTTCCTCCTCGCCGGCTTTTTCGCGCGGGGGTTCGACCGAGGTAATCGTCCCGGTCGTCGTGGTGGCGGAGCCGGGCAGGCGCACGGTCACTGAGTTTCCGACGACGCCGAGGGCCTGGTCGGAGAGCTTCAGGTTCGCAGAGATGACCTGACGCGAGGACGAGGCCGTGAACAGGTCCGTCTCCATCGTCGCGTTGTCGCCGACGCGAGCCTTCAGCGCACCAATACGCAGGTCCTCAGGTGCAAAGAGGACGGTGCCCAGCGGCAACGAGCCGGTCCGGGGCAGGTTGAGGGCCTTTTGCCACTTCTGGATCGCCACGATCGTGTTCCAGTCGAAGTGGGCATCGGGGGTGGCCTCGAAATAGCCGAGCTCGGACAGCGCGGTCTCCAGCTGGGTGACGTCCTCGCCGTTGCCCATGCCCTCCTCAAACGTGCGCCAGGCGGGGATAGAGCCGTGGAGCAGGTACGTGTTGTTGCCGGCGACCGTGTACACGTGCGATCCCTGGGTGAGGGACGTGCCGGGCGTGGGCAAGGAGGTGACAACGCCTTCGAAGGCGCTCTTGAGTGTGTAGGAGTCAGCGTAGTGGAGGTTTCCCTGGACAGTGGTCTCCCCCACCAGGTCTCCCTTCGTGATGGTCTCCGTCGCACCGTCAAAGGACTGAGGGGCTTGGGCGTCTGTGTTGGTGCCCGAGCAGGCGGACAGGCTCAGCGCGCCGATCGCTAGGATCGCGAGTGCTGCGGGGCGTAGGGTGCGCGAACGCTTCACTTGGCGGCCCCTGACTGCTGGAAGCACTTGTTGAGCACATCCTCGGGGATGTCCTTGACGCTGATGCCTTCGCCGGCCTGCGGGTCCTTGACGTCGTATCCGGCCTCACGCAGGCACTGCGCTGCCTTGACCATTGACTCGCGCGCTGCGGGGTCGTTCGCGATGTTGTCCTCGCCGGTCAGGCCGGAGACCTTCATCATGCACTCGTTGAGGGCAGAGTCGAAGGCGGTGGAGTGATCGTTGAGCTGATCGGGCGTCAGGCCTGTGTCGGGCACGTCGAAGCCCTTGTCACGCATGCACTGAGCAAACAGCAGATTGGGGTCGTTGCTGGCCGCGTTGGTGGCCGTTGCGCTCTGGCTCTCGGTGCTGGACGCGGACGAGGTGGACGAACCGGTCGATCCGCATGCGCTGAGGACCGTCGCCATGGTGACGGCGATGACGGCAAGGGCGCGCGTCTGCGTGCGATTCTTCATCAAAAAACTCCTTGAGGACTGCTTATCAGCAATGGTTCTCACTGCCTGAATAGATTACAGTCCACAACCCTGAAAGCTACCTGAAAACTATCGGGGAGCCCGCGCAGAATTTCATCAAACAACCCTGAGAGGGTTAAACGAGGCGGGGGCGTTCGCACATTCCCCGCCTCTGACCCGATTCGCCTCCGCGCAGATGGGTGTCGGCGGTGACGATTCGTGGGGTCGAAATTCTCTAGCACCGCAATGGTCTGAGGGATGCCGGCGCGCGTTTTAGAGGCGCGACCCCTCGTCGTACTCGGCCTTGATGTCTTCGTGGTGGCGAATAACTTCCTTCACCATGAAGGCAAGGAACTTTTCCGCAAAGTCGGGATCGAGGCCGGATTCTTCAGCGAGCGATCGCAGGCGCGCAACCTGTCGTGCTTCACGTGCCGGGTCAGCCGGCGGAAGATCATGGAGAGCTTTGATGTGTCCGACTCGCTGGGTACAGCGGAAACGCTCAGCAAGAATATGGACGAGCGCAGCATCGATGTTGTCGATGGTTCCACGCGCGTCAGCCAGCTCGGCAGGGATGCCTGTTCCGATCAGAGTGTCTCCGGACGTGTGGGCGCTGATCTGCGTTTCTTCTACCATTGGTTTCCCGTCTGGTTCAGGCGGTGCGGATCTGATGAGCGCGCTCGGCGTAGAGCTCAGGCTCCCCTTCGCCAAGAACGTACTCGCGCGTAATCACAACGCGCCCCACGTCGTCACGACTGGGCAGCTCAAACATCAGGTCAGACAGTGTGTTCTCCATGATCGACGACAGGCCACGGGCACCGGTCTTACGCTCGTTTGCCAAGGCTGCAACCTCGAGCAGCGCCTCGTGTGTGAACTCCAGATCAATGCCATCAAGCTCGAAAAGATGCTGGTACTGGTGGACTAGGGAGTTCGTCGGCTCGGTCAGGACGCGGACGAGGTCTTCTTCGGTCAGTTCTTGCGTGGACGTCAGGATCGGCAGACGACCAATGAATTCTGGAATCATGCCGAACTTGTGCAGATCTTCCGGGGTGATCGCCTTGTACAGGTCACCCATTTCGGCAGCAGACTTCAGGTCTGAACCAAAACCGGTGGAACGCTGACCCAAGCGAGCCTTCACGATCTCTTCAATGCCTGCGAAAGCACCCGCTGCAATGAACAGGATGCCCGACGTGTCGATCTCAAGGAACTGCTGGTTCGGATGCTTGCGTCCGCCCTGCGGTGGCACCGAAGCAACCGTGCCTTCAATAATCTTCAGCAGAGCCTGCTGAACACCTTCGCCGGAAACATCGCGTGTGATCGAGGCGTTCTCGCCCTTACGGCCAATCTTGTCGATTTCGTCGACGTAGATGATGCCTCGTTCAGCCTTTTTAATGTCACCATCCGCAGTCTGGATCAGACGGAGAAGAATATTCTCGACGTCCTCACCAACGTAGCCGGCTTCCGTCAGCGCAGTCGCATCAACGATCGCGAAAGGAACGTCAAGCATACGCGCCAGCGAACGCGCCAAGTGAGTCTTACCCGTACCCGTGGGGCCAAGCAACAGAATGTTCGACTTGGTCCCCTGCATGTCTTCCGCATGTCCAGCGTCACGCGACTTCACACGCTTGTAGTGGTTGTAGACCGCGACAGACAGCGCACGCTTCGCACGATCCTGGCCGATCACCCACGAATTCAGGAAGTCGTTGATCTCAATCGGCTTCGGCAGGGGCAGTTCCGAGGTTTCTTCAGGAGCCTTGCCCAATTCCTCAGCGATGATTTCGTTGCAGAGGTCGATGCACTCGTCGCAGATGTAGACACCGGACCCGCCGATGAGCTTGCGCACCTGCTTCTGGCTCTTTCCACAGAACGAGCACTTGAGCAGTTCAGCTCCGTCGGTCAGTCGAGCCACGGTTCCTCCGCTTCATTGTGAGCGCCGACTGGCGCTTTCCTTGCGGTTCAGCCTATAGCAGGCAGACGCCGTGCGCCATCTGGCGCGCGGCGTCATTCGAGCATCCTCCGCGGCGCCTCGACGGTTCCGATCGAATTCCTGAAATTCCAATGAGCCAGGCATTGCGATGCGCATGGCAGTTTCCCTAGACTGTGAGTTGTCACACCGTATGGGAGCTAGCAGATGTGGAGCGCACCCGTGTACAAGAAGCTGATCCTCATTACCGAATCTCTAGTTGTCACCTGCACTCTCTTCCTCGTCACAAGCCTCATGGCACCCTCATCCCTCGCAGCCTCTCCGCAACCGCAGACACCACTATTGTCAATCGCGAGCATCGAAGACTTCGAACTTGCCGATCCCGTCAACCCCCTCACGATGAAATCGCTTGGAAACGGTCACGCCACCATCGAAGTTGACGGTCAGAGCGTGACAGCCGCGTTCGATGCCTCATCAGGTCTGTTCCGGGTGACCTACTCCGACGGCGACGAGGTCCTCCTCCCCCCGCCGCCGGGATTCTCACCGACATCGATCGAGCCTATTTCCACGGCTCAATTGGTATCCCTGAAGGACACGGCGACACCATCACCGCTCATCCTTCCGAACGACGACGCCCCCCACCCACCGATGTTCGCCGCATCGAATTCGACCTTGTTGTGCTCGTACGCAATCTGGGTGGTGACTCTCGTTCATCACGCAGGTTGGTCGGCTGCTCTGGCTACGGCGCTCGCCGCCGGTGCGGCCGGTGCCGCAGTCGTGGCCTTCATCTATGCGTACGGCTTCGACGCCCTCATGGTGTGGGTCAGCACGAAGTGCTAGACGATCGAGAGCCGAAATCCGCTCAGGAGCCTAAGCTGCACACCTGGCAGCGCAGGCGGATTGCGCGCCGTTTCGGGCTCGCCGTCAGTCTCACCGTCTTCGCGGTCTCCTTCCTCGTCTGGCTCTTCGGTCCCGATGAGGGGAGGGTGCATGTCCTCAGCCGTTCCCTCGCCGTGGTGTCGAGCGCCGTCGTCGTCGCAGAGCTCCTCGGCTTCCGCATCATCGCGCGATACGGAGTCGATGTCCGCGACGACGCCGTCTGAAGCCCTCCCTCTGAGCGGTGAAGACGGCACCTCGTCACGCGCGTGACGAGGTGCCGTCTTCACCGCTTTTCAAGCGCCCTTCCGGGAGGCGAGGACCTGGTCGATCAGGCCGTATTCTTTCGCCTGGGGAGCGGTCAGGATCTTGTCGCGCTCGATGTCACGGCGGACCTGCTCAACCGGGGTGCCCGAGTGATGCGCGAGCGTATCTTCCAGCCACGCGCGCATACGGTCGATCTCGTCAGCAACGATCTGGATATCGGATGCCTGCCCCTGCATGCCTTCCATGGCCGGCTGGTGGATCAGAACACGAGCATTCGGCAGTGCCAGGCGCTTGCCCGGTGAACCGGCCGCCAGCAGAACGGCTGCAGCCGATGCGGCCTGACCAAGGCACACGGTCTGGATCTGTGGCTTAATGTACTGCATCGTGTCGTAGATTGCGGTCAGCGCGGTGAAGGAACCACCGGGGCTGTTGATGTACATGGTGATCAGCGAATCTGGATCCTGGCTTTCCAGAACCAGAAGCTGCGCCATCACGTCATCAGCAGACGCGTCATCAACCTGCACGCCGAGGAACACAATGCGATCCTCGAACAGCTTGGCGTAGGGGTCCTGGCGCTTAAAACCGTAAGCGGTGCGCTCTTCGAAATTCGGCAGAACATAGCGAGCCTGTGGCATCTGACGGGCGATACCTTCAAAGTACGGGGTGGTGCTCATCAGTTTTCTCCATCCTGGCCGAGCGTGCTAATTTCCTGCGGGTTCACGATGACCTTGTCAACGAAGCCGTATTCCAGGGCCTCGTACGCCGAGAACCAATTGTCACGGTCCGCGTCCAGTTCGATCTGCTCAACGGACTTGCCGGTACGCTCAGCGGTGATCTCGGCGAGTTCCTTCTTCATCTTCAGAATCAGGTCCGCGTTAATACGAATCTCAGTGGCGCTACCACCGGCACCGCCCAGAGGCTGGTGGAGCAGGACGCGAGTATGCGGGGTGATGAAGCGCTTGCCCGGCGCGCCTGCGGTCAGCAGGAACTGACCCATCGAAGCAGCCAAGCCCATTGCGACAGTGACAACATCAGGCTTGACGTACTGCATAGTGTCGTAAATTGCCATGCCTGCGGTCACCGACCCACCCGGGCTGTTGATGTACAGGTAGATGTCGCGGTCCGGATCTTCGGCGGCAAGCAGAAGCATCTGGGCGCAGATCGCGTTGGCGTTTTCATCACGGACCTCGCCGTTCAGCCAAATGATGCGTTCTGCAAGAAGTCGCTGGTACACGGAGTCGGACAGACCCATCGGCGATTGCACGCCGCCGCCTGCCATTACAGCCTGGTCGCTCACGAGGATTCTCCTTGGTCGAATAGATCCGCTTTCAGATCCCACTGGGTATAACTTATCGGTTTCACGCGGACAAGGCTCAGCCAATCCCCCTCTGTTCGCTGTAGGCGCAGTGCTCATAGCAGTATGAGGCCTCCCACATGCAATGTGGCCGGTACCCGAAAGTACCGGCCACACTCACTAGCGCGTTGCTAGCGCATGCTTGAATCAGGCTTCAGTGGGCTCTTCTGCCTCTTCAGCTTCTGCTTCTTCCTCTGCAACGTCGCCGAAGAACTCAGATAGGTCAACGACCGTGCCTTCGGTGTCCTTGACGGTGACCTGACGCAGGGCCTCGATCATAGCCTTGGAACGGCCGAGGTCTGCGACAACTGCTGCCATCTGCTGCGAGGAGGAGAACAGCTGGTTGATGTCGATGCCGAGGTTCTGCGACATCTGGATCGCGTAGTCGATGAGTTCTTGCTGGGAAACCTGAACATCGAACTTCTTCGCGATTGCCTCGGAGAGGAGTTCGGAACGCAGTTCGCGCTCGACGGCCGCGCGTGCTTCCTTCTTTTCTTTCGGCTTAGCACCTTCGGAGACGCGGCGCGAAACCTCGTGCTCGATGACCTCTTCAGGAAGAAGGATCTCAACCTTTTCGAGGAGGTCGGTAATCAGGTTGTCGCGAGCCTGTAGCGCCTGCTGCGAGGTCTTTGACTGGCCGGCCTGCGTGCGCAGGTCTTCCATGAGCTCGTCGATGGTGTCGAATTCGGAAACCATCTGAGCGAAGTCGTCGTCTGCCTTCGGCAGTTCGCGCGCCTTCATGGACTTCACGGTGATGGTGACGTCTGCTTCTTCACCTTCGTGGTCGCCACCCTTGAGGGTGGACGTGAAGGAAACCTCGTCGCCAGCCTTGGTGCCACGCAGAGCCTTGTCCTGACCGTCAAGCATGTTACCCGAGCCGATTTCGTAGGACACGTCTGCGACCGAGTCGACCTCTTCACCGTTGATGGTGGCAACCATGTCGATGGTTGCGTAATCGCCGGTCTTGGCCTTGCGGTTGATGGTCTTCAGGGTTGCGAAGCGAGAGCGGAGCTCGTCGAGTTCCTTCTGGACGTCTTCGTCGGTAACCTCGGTGGTGTCGACGGTGACAACGGTCTTCTCGTCAAATTCGGGGAGCTCGAAGTCCGGCACAACCGGGACCTCAGCGGTGAAAACCAGCTGCCCACCCTGTTCGCCGGTGGTGTTCGGGATCTCAGTGACCTCGACCTGCGGTTGCTGCATCGGGCGAAGCGAATGCTCTGCGACTGCATCCGAGTAGTGACCCGGCAGGACCTCGTTGACGACCTGCTCAATGACGGCTGCGCGACCGAAACGCTGGTCGATGATGCGAGGTGGCACGTGGCCCTTACGGAAACCGGGGATAGAGACCTGCTGGGAGATGTCCTTGTAGGCCTTGTTCATCTCATCGGACAGTTCCTCGTAGGGAACCTCAACGGTCAGGCGAACCTTGGTGGGTTCGAGAGTCTCAACGGTGCTCTTCACGTGCGTGCACTCCAAAACGTTTTCAAATTTGCGGGAGCACCCAATTCGGGCGCATGACAACTCGCCTAGTTTACGACAGACCCGCGTCAATGTCCCTATCGAGACCACGTTTATGGCTTAAATGCGCGCAACTCCACTAATCGGGGGCGACTCCACCTTCGAAGTTTCCAAAGAGTTATCCATAGACAGTCATTCGTCAATCGCGGAAGCTCAAGGATCCCTAGGCTCTCAAATACATAACCCCGACAATGTAGCTTTCTTCAGTGAAAGTTCTGGGGTCTTCATCTCAAGCCTATAGGAATTATCGCGAGGAGTTTCCGCTGGGGTGCGCCACGTGATGTACGAGGCGCTGCACGGTCGCACAGCCTGACAAAAAGGAGTGCGAGGCGACACTTTCCCGCTCCCAGCAACCAAATTCCAACGAAGCACACTAACACCCCAATTCAGGACACAAACACAACCGTCAAACTGTCCAATAACGGGGGCCAGTCCAGAAAGCCGCCCCCAACGCTTGGACCGCGCGCGACGAGATCAGAACCCTCGCGGTTTCGGATTGGGCAGCTAAGAGACTTCCCGCTACGAACACGACGATACCGATCAGGAATACCTTTTTACGTCCCCATCTATCAGCCAAGTTGCCCGTCGAAAGCAGAAGCGCTGCGAGCAGGACTGCATAGAGACTATTTACCCATTGCGCGTCGGCGATATTCAGCTGCAAGTCCCCAATAATGACGGGGAGAGCAACTCCGACGACTGTGCCGTCAAGGACAATGAGCCCCAAACCAATGGAGAGAACTGCTAGAGCCATCCAGTCACGGCGCGTGGGGGCTACTTCAGAATTCTGGTTTACTGCGCTCATACTTCAACGACCTTTGACGTGGATCAACGAACGAATGCCATACAGACAATTATTATGACACTCTGTCAGATACTTTGCTGAGCGAAACTTACCCGAGAGGAGGCGAACCATCTAAGAGCCGCAATCTCACAGCGTTTAGGACGAGCTTTATCTGACCAAAGAAGCGGGACCCCACCCACAGCACCCCGTCACAAACGACGCCTCCTCAAACACCTCAACCCGCACATCCCACACACTTTTGACACCTACTACGAAACTTTGCGAGCAGAATTGATATTAAGATGGCACAACTTACGCGCTGGCTGCGTAGGGGTAGTTTTTAAACATTGAAGTTTAGAGAGGCAGTAAAGTGTCCAGTGACAAAACGGCGCAGACCGATGACGAAATGCTCCAGAAAGTTATCGACAATGCTTACCGCACGCATTTACGATACGCGACAGCGACTGCCAAGACTATCTGGCACGATTATGTGATTGCTCTGCACAAAAGAGAATCCCAGCAAGTCGAGATTTTAAGGAAAGCAATAGAAGAGTGCGCGCATGGTACCCTCCAAGAACTCTGTATTGCTTTGGAAGAAATTGACCCTCGAGCCTCCTTAGAACTCCTATTTGGCGAGTGCAATGATCGATTAAACGAATATAGAGCCCCAAAGGGAGGTGAGACTTTTTCTCTCGCCCGAGGTGCGTGGTTGATTGGAGTTTTCGGCAACGGAAAGAAGGTTACCCAATACGAAGCGCTCAAGGTGTTCAATAAGTATGTGCGTTGGGTTGCGACACATCTCATGGAGTTGCACATATCTTCCACCGCATTTGAGGATGATGATGAACGGGTTCTTCGCAATGCTGCTAAGCAGCTCGAAATAAATCGCCTCGTAGAGCCTGAAACACGTATGATGTGGATCACGGACGAGATTACAAAAGAAATAGGCAAGTGGGCAGAGGTAAATGCTGACAGCTGCAAAATTTCTGAAAGTATTAATTCAAAAATAGCTGAGCAAATCAATATGAATACGGTAAGTGCAACCGATTCTTTGAAGGAAGCTATTGCTAATAGGAAAAACTATATACCAGAAGCATTCAGCGACATGCTTCTAAATGCTGTGCCGGACGAGCTCTTGCGGGAACTAACAGCAAATCACCAATCAATATCACCTGCCAATATTCAAAATACATTAAATAGCGACCTACCGACGTTCTCTCCTCTTGTCGAGCTTGATGGTAAATATCGAGTACTCGGAAGATCCGCTTGGTTAACGCAACGCGAAGATGCTCTGTTGCAGCTGTGCATGCAGGCAAGCTCCCAGCATTCACAAGGGAAGGTTCTCGAGGATGTCACGACTGCTCTACTTCAAAAATGGGGCCCTTCCAGTATTGATTGGCGTTCCTCTGTGGATTTGATAAACCCAAAGAGTTCTAAGAATCCCGACGATATTGACGTACTTGGTTCTTCAACACAGGCAGTCTTCATTGGCGAATGTAAAGCCAATCGACTATCTGTCAACAATTCAAGCGTTGTAGCAAATTTTGACACCGTAGTTTTAACCAAAGCCGCCTCGCAGCTTGCTACCAGAATAACGCACTGGAAGAGCGGCTGGCGCCCCTCTGACTCTGACAAGGCTTTTGCCGATAAAGTAGCTGGTTTTATTACGACTTTCTCTAGCTACGGTGGGTTGCTTTGGAACGCCGCTGAGGTTGCAGATGGAAACTCGTCAGTAAACTTCGGAATTTTTCCACTGTACTCACTAGTCCTTGCGGTTAGTGCCCTCAAAACTTCAGATCAATTCTGGAAATACCTCGAATTTCGAGTGAATTCCATGTCGCATGGTGTGAAAAATTTTGACGAGCTTGAATATATGTTAGGTTTCCTAAGTGATAGAGGCAATAAGGTAAACAGAGGACAAGACGGTGCATCAATTCTCTTTCGCCAATATGAATTAAATGATCGTGGTGCGTGGATAAACCCACGAATGTATAGACATAAGCAAAATTGGAAAGATGAGTTTGTGATTGAGCTGTGGAAGTATACAGAGCCTGTCACCCCGCCTGTAAAATAAACCTTTGTCTGTCGCTGAATACATAGGTTATCGTGCCGTCAGTTCCGACTTCGGCGTGGTCGAGGAGAGTATGCCAGCGGAAGGGGATGTGCTCGATCCTGTTCCTGTCGCCGAGCTGGGCGAGCTGGTGCTGATAGTACCCGTAGGCTTTGTGACGGGTCTGCTTGTCCATGATCTAGCCTGCGATGTTTTTGTGCTCGGCTAATAGTCTTTCGTGCTGTTCGGTCAAGGCGTTGAACCGTGTCTGATATTCGTCCTGCTCGAGTGGCTGGCGCGCGTTCACGGTGATGAGGTCTTCAATCGCCATGACGATCACGTCGATTTGCCCTGCGAGTGCTTGTTCTTGTGTTTCAAGGCGCTGGTGTCGAATCGTTCACGTACAAGCAGATCAATATCAGTATGGGCAGTGCTGTGCGCAGCGAGATTCTCAAGTGCTTGGGTGAAGGTCGCTTTGATTTGTTGATCAGTCAGGTGTGGTGTCGCGCATTTCGTTTTGCCTGCGTATTTGTGGTTGCATCGCCAGATTCGCTTCTCGTATTTTGAGCCTGCGTGCCAGGTTTTTGACCCGTACCAGGAACCGCACTGGCCACACATGATTTTCCCGGAGAACTCACGAGTCCGGGAGCTAGAACAGCGACCTTGTTTGACATCAGCGAGTTCAGCTTGGACGAAGTCCCATACTTCTACTGGCACGATCGGCTCATGATTGCTTATCACATAATATTGGGGTATTTCGCCTTCGTCCTTGGCTTTCTTCTTAGTGAGGAAATCAACGGTGTACATCTTTGTACTGAACCCCAATTCTTGGACAGTGTGATTCTATCCGATGGTGGTTAGTGCGTGTTGCCGGTATTCGTTTGGGGTCATCCCTGCGAGCCGTTCTTGCATACGCCCAGTGTTGTACCACTGTATGTACTCGTCAATCGCTGCGCGTAGCTCGCTGATGGAAACGAATGAGTCATTGTTGAACATTTCTTCTTTCAAGTGAGAAAAGAAGTTCTCCATCACGGAGTTATCGCAACAATTGCCCTTACGGCTCATGGATTGAACGCACTGATGCTCAACTAGCTGACTGATCCATGACTAATGCTGATAGTGATAACCCTGATCAGTATGAACAAGAACACCTCCAGGATCACCCGCTACACGAAAAGCCTTTTTCAGGCTCAACGCGGACACTTTCGTTGTAGGAGACACCGAAAGAGTGTGAGCAAGAATCGAATGATCACACAAATCCATCACCGGAGACACATACAGCTTCTGCCCCGAGATCTGGAACTGGGTAATATCGGAGACCCATTGTTGATTCGGCTTTTCCGTGGCAAACCGCCGATCTAAATGATTATCAGCCCGACGTGACGTTGTACCGCGGTAAGAGTTGTAACACTTACGCTTCCTCGTTTTAGAGCGTAAACCGAGCTGCCTCATCAACTTAGCAACAAGCTTGCGCGACACACACCACCCATCGCGCAGCAGCTGAAGCCGCACACGGCGATAACCATAACGCTGATGGCTTTTATCGAAAATCTTCCGAATCGCCTGTTTCAACTTCACATGCCGGTCCTGAGCCTGCATCTGCCCCAGCTGATAATAGAATGTCGATCGCGCCAGATTGGCTACCTGTAACAGTACCGGCAACGGGTATTCAGATCTGAGAGTGGCAACCACACGAGTTTTCAGCCTTGCCCCTGCTCCCTCAGATCTCGTAATTTTTTCAAATACGCTACCTCTGCTTTAACCTCGTATTCTCCTCAATCAACGCAGCATCCGCAACCGTCGCGCTCCTCTCGGGATCAGGGCTAGCGATCAACGTTTTCGGCTTCCTGCCACGCCTTTTCGGGCGTAAGCCCTCATCGCCAGCTAAACGCCACACCCGCACCTAGGAATACACGAGATCAGACGAAGAAAAATTGAACTCTGCCGCCAGCTGCGTCGCGGTCTCGCCAGCAAGAAAGCGAGCAACAATCGAGCGCTTGAACTCCCACGAGTAGACAGCTTTCGTATCACGTGCCGCAAGCGCCATTCTCCCATGCAGAACCCACCTGTCATAAAGAAGACTCACCGGCCGAAACGGCAACCCAAGTTTTCTCGCTGCGGCTCGAGAGCCATACCCCGCCTCAAACGAATCAACAGCCGCCACACGCTGCTCCACCGACAACGAACTATCAGGACGCATAACACCCCCCAACCCTAAAACTGAACAAATAACCGTCCAACTTTCAGGGTTCAGTACATTCATTTAGGGTATTAACCCGGATTCGGATCAACTACAATCCCGTTCGGTTGTTGACTGCTCCGTGAGCGGAACTAGTTTGGTCTTTGCCGGAAGTAGCGAAGGAGCGATTCGCGTCGCCAGTTCCACGGATCGACTAATGGTGCAGTAGTATCATGATCACGATGCCCAGCACGAGTGCCACGGCTCCCATGAGTAGGCAACGAGACTGCCTAGCGCGCTGATCCGGAGCCTTGACGAACACTGAGGCAACCAGCACGAGCAGCAGCGTCAGTCCGCCAAGCATCCAGACGAGGACTTGCAGCGGCATCGTAGGCGCGTCAAGCCCCAGTATGACTGTCGAGTATCCGGTGTATAACACCGCGATAAGCAGTCCGGTGCGCGAATGCGTCACTGCGGCGGCAACAGTGAACAATGCGCCGGCCACGTGCATGAGTAGCACTGTGAAGGGCCACGATAAGCCTCCCGTTTGCCACAGATGTGGCGCTAAACCAATGAGGCTACCTGCCCGTAAAGCGCTCACAACTACTGCGGCGATGGTAAATGCAGCGGGCACGCCCATGCCACGGGGTAGTCCTGCGCTGTGATTCGTAGCGGCGTCAGTCATAGAGTTCTCCTTACGGATAGGGCAATGGGTCGGTGAGCAAGTCAGCTTGGTCGAGCGGTGTATCGCGGTAGCCGGCAACTACCGGGCATGTGAGGTATCTAGGGTGGCCGAGCGCAGGCGACTGCGGCGGATACGGCTGGGAGAGCTCGGGTATGAAGGCCTTCCAGACCTTGGTTTGCCTGAAGTCCGGTGGCGTGAAATCGAACATGATGGGGTCAATTCCTCGAGCCTGCATGGCAGCGTGGATCCTACGGTATGGGTTCGGGTCGGCTTCATCACAGCGGCGGTATAGCTCGCTGAGGGTGACCTCACCACCCCCGTTGAAGTACCAGTCGGCCCGCTTCTGGTTGCGTGGATGGCCGTAGTAAGTGATGGCCTGCACGAAGCGGGCAAACTCGTAGGGCTCCGCTTCGGCGTGGATACCGAAGAGGCGCTGGAAGGCGGTTTCGAACTGCCAGTTGTCAGCTAGCTGGCAGATGCGCAGCGATCGCTCTGACTGGCAGTATTCACCAAGTGCCGACCTCATGGCGTCGTCTGGGCTAGCCCCTACACCGCCGCCGGCGTTGTAACGTAGCTCAGGCAGCCAATTGTCGAACTCAATTGCTGTGAGCACTGGAAACTCGAAAAAGTCGAGGTTTTGCAGGTAGAAGTCTGGCTTGCCGATACCGCGATCAAGCTGGGCGAGAGCGCGCCGAATGCGCGGGTTTCGCGGATTAACATCAATGATGACCTTGTCGAGCGGAACGCGCGCATGCCAGCGCAGGTTGACGGCATCACGTTCGATCAGTTCGTCGAGCGCGTGGTAGATGGCCAGGTCAGTCGTGATATGGCTAGCTAGCCCGCCCGACGGGGCAAGACCGATGAGCGGCTCGTCGTCTGGCCGATAGTAAATGAACAACACCAGCTGTGCGGGGACCCAACAGGTTTCTCCTGAATATAACCGGGTACCCGGGATCCACCCCATCTCGGTGTTGTCGTCCCACCTATCAAAGCCGAAGTGCGGATCGGCGTGCTGGGCATCCGAGAAGATGGGCAGATCTTCGGGCCCGAGACAGTGGTTGCCACGGTCTTCCATTGCTCGCCGCGATCCGGTCTGTAGTCGATCGGCCCACGAGAGGAAGGCGAACGACCCCAAGACTCGTTCGATACCCTCGCCCATGCTAGACACATAGGTCTCGTGAAGGTCCAGGCCTTTACCTCCTCCATACACCTGGCTGGCGTAGGACGAGTTAAGCCCAGCAACTCCGAGCAGGCGGCTTGTGATGTGGTCGAAGTCGAAGTACTGCCCGTGTCCGACGTGGAGACCAGCACCCGGCGCAGGCCGGAAGTATGTGGTCAGCAGCCGCACGAAGCCGCTGGGGCTGTAGAGCTGCTCGACTTCGTCAAGCGCGACGGCCTCGGCGTGGTTGAGGCGGGGTTTGATGACGGGGCGCCGGCTGTTAAACGACCAGGAGGCGAGGCCGTCACTGTCGGGTGAGCTGGCGATTGTAGGAGGCTGATATGTAGTGGTCATCAGTTGTTTCCTTCCCAGTCGAAGATCCGAAGGCAGATGAGATTGACGATGACGGTCGACGCAACCAGGATCCCGAGTGCCAGCCAGTCGACCTGATGATTGATGTATGAGTTCATGAGGGATTCGTTGAGAATGGTGAGTGGGTTGAAATCCGACGCACGTTGTAGCCAACCGGGGAACGAATCTCTCGGCAGAGCGGCCCCACTGGCGAAGAAGGCGAGGAAAAACACTGCCGCCGAGATTACCTGGATGCTGCGCAACGGCAGCGGTAAACCGCCCAAGAAGATCCCGTAACTCATGGTGACGTAGAGTGCTAGTAAACTCACGGCGATGAAGACAGGCCAGTTCGCATCCTGTGGCGGCCCGTAGACCGCGAAAGTGATGATTGCCAGCAAAACAATAGCCAGTGTCACGACGATGAGTGCGGTGACAAATTGGGCTGCGAAATAGCCCCAGACGGGCAAGGGCGATAGCCGGTAACGCTTCAGCACTCCCTGCCCACGGTTCTCAGCGATATGAATAGACATGCCCATGAGGCCAACATTGGCGGCAGTAACCCCGACCATGACTGCCATATAGCTGTCGATGAATCTGCCACCACCGGGCAGCGGTGTACTGCCGCCAATAGACCCCACAAAGAGCAGCAGGATTAGCGGAAACGCCAAAGAGAAGAAAAGTGCAAAGGGTTCGCGCAAAAACAATCGGGTCTCCACTACTGTCAGCGCGTACGTGGAACGTAAATCTCTCACCTGGTCACCTCCTGTTGTGCCGCCCTGGTCACGACATCGCCCAACCCCACGGGTCTGAGCGAGGCGGTCTCGCCGCCTGGCAGCGTGGACATTGCCTGTTGGAGGGCAACCCTGTCGCCGAACACCAGCCATGTGTCCTCAGGCCCATGCTGGACGTCCCCGACCTCCTGCCATGGCCCAGCGTCCGTGCCTGAGGTAAGCACTGCGCAGGCGGCCACGTTCAGGCTGGCAATCAGTTCACTTACTGTGCCGGTGGCGGCGATCTGGCCGTGGGCCATCACGACGACACGGTCCGCGAGTTCGGCTGCGTGGTCAACCTCGTGCAGCGTCATGAGCACCGCGAGGCCCTCATTGCGATGTCGCCGCAGTACCTGCACCAGGGCTCGCTGGGCTTCGGGGTCAAGCCCGGCCGTGGGCTCATCAAGCAAGACGAGCTCTGGCTGCCCGATGAATGCGAGGCAAAGATTGACGCGGCGTTTCTGCCCGCCGCTCAGCGCGTCGAATCGCTTGTCGAGCAGCGGAGCAACGTCCATGGCCTCCATCAAATCTTGGGGCGCGTCGGGCACTGCGTAGATATGGGAGTACAGCCACAGAGCTTCCCTCACCTTGATGCGACTCGGTAGTTGTTCTTCTTGAAGCTGCACTCCGAGTCTGTCTGGCACGCGCGCCATGTAGGAGTGTTCGCGTCCGAGGATCCTGATGTGCCCAGAGTCGGGTCGGCGTAGTCCTTCGATACACTCCAGCAGGGTAGTTTTGCCCGATCCGTTATGTCCGAGCAGCGCAACGATTTCTCCCGCACTGACCTCGAGGCTGACGCCGTCGACGGCACGCACCAGGCCATAGGATTTTGTGACATTAGTGGCTGTGAGAACTGACATGATCCTCCTTGAGTAAGCGTGCAGGAGTCAGATGGGTAGCGTGGCAGGCGTCCTCAGGCACCCCTGCCTGACGCCAGATCCGCAGCTCCTCAACGAGCGCAAAATATGGGTGCAGACCGAGCCCTGGAGCACCTGACCCCAGCAAGAGCTGACCTCCGCCCGCTGCATAGGCCGCGAGAACGTCGTGGAGGAGTCGCCAGCCGTCCGTGAGATGCGAGCGTTCCGCCGCCGACAAGACACGCAATCCGAGATACCGCATTGCCTCTCGACGTCCCATAGCTAAGGCACCTGGTTGCCGTAGCGCCATAATGCGTGAATGGTGCGGTAGCACGCTCGTCAGCTCGGTCATGCCCTCTGCTGTGACCAGCGCCGAGATGTCGGAGCTGTATCGAACCGCAGCCAGAAGCGGAACGATGGGACGTCCCCACCTCAGCAGAGTCGCTGCGATTCTCTCAGGCGCAGGATGGCAGCGTCCGAGAGCTACCAGCGCCTCCTGCGGCACGCGCGGCAGCGAATCTAGAACACCGTCTGCTGAGGCTATCGCTGTGACACTCGGTAACAGTCCTTCTAGGGTGGTGTCGAGTGCAGCACTGGCATCCGAGTCGAGAAAAGTAACCGCGTCTGGCCCTACCTCGAGAGCCACCCTAAGACCGACGCTGGCTGCGACAGCTGTGAGACGCCGGACGTCAACAGCAGGCGTCGATGCTCCGCAGCATAACCAGTCCATTCCGCACTTGGCGAGCCCTTCAATCACGCGTGCAAGAACACTGGACGGCACGGTCGCGCGCAGACCGTGAGGAGCGGCATCCACCCAGGGCCCTCCCCACTGAAAATCCAGACCCATCTCGCGCGCATGCGCAGCGTATTCTACGGCGACTCCCAGTCGCCGATCAACCTGGACACCGTCGGCCAGGTTTGCGATTCTGGCCACCAAATCGTGGATAGTTCCTTCTATCGGACTGGAGAGGTAGCCTGCGCCGGAGCCGTGAGCGTCGTGCCACATGTGTCACCACGCCTTCTGCGCACGAACCTTGCGGTATCGTCGCCACACTAGATACTGGAAGAGTAGATGCGCCGTGATGGATACGAGAATTGAGCCCGCGAGCAGCACGAGCGCGCCCCAGAGTAAGCCTGCGAAGATCTTTCCGATGATCGCATTGATTCCGAACGCCACGTGATGAAGGCCGAAAACGACCGCCGACGCAAGGATGGCAAGCAGTGGCCCCCTATCGGAGAGAACAGCGTGTAACACCGCGCCTCGAAACAGGAGTTCTTCGGTGAGCGCGGTACCCGCCGCGACGATCCACCAGGTCAGAGGCCTGTCGAGCAGGGCCCCGACAGCAGGTTCGGCATCCCGGAGAAAAATTCCGATCCCGAGCGAAGGGCGGCTACCCTCGCCCGCTGAGGACAGCGCCAGCTCAATGAAATAAGGGATGACAGCAGCCGCGGGGGAGAGCAAGAGAGCCACGGGCAGTCCCCAACCCGGACTCGCCCACAGGGCGAACCAAGGTAACAGTCCCAGCCACCACGCCACCACTGCACCCATCGCGGTGAACATCAGATAAATAATGGCGACGCGGTCAACAACCCACACTCCAAGGGCGGCTATCCTCTTAGCGAGTTGATCGATGACAACCATGGTTATGCCGAACGCCGGCAGAATGCCGACCGTTACGACAAGAGCCAGTGCGCTAACACTCATGTGTGCCTGCCCGGCTTATTTCCTATAGTAACGAGCAGTTGGATAAAGTGGTCCTTGCCATCGAGACGGAGCAGCCTGTTAGTAGTGTCGTCCTGGAATGCGGCGACGGCATTGACTGCAAGCCCCAAAGCTGTTGCTGCGAGATAAAGCTGCCCGCATACGACGCCAGCGTCGATACCCATGTACCTGTAGCCGCGTGTACCGTATTTCCAGGCAACTCGCTCGTAATTTCCGACGATAGCGATGACACTTTGCGCATGCATGAGCCAGTTGGTAGCAAAACTGGCCTCAACGATGGGCGCCCGGAAGTCGCCCGCTTCGGCCAGCACGAGGCTGTGGTCGAGTGGATCGTATTCATAGCGCCCCCGCTCAAGCCCCGCCACGTTGTGCGCGAGAACTTGCACGTCAAAGTCCTGCAGGCCACCAGCTGATGGAAAAACCCGTCGTGGGATGTCACGGCGCTGGTAAGCGCGATCGGCTCCCTTACTAGCGAAGGTCATATTGAGCGCGGCCGCCAGTTGTTCGAGCGGGAGTGGCTCGAAATCGTAGACGGGGGTAGAGCGGCGTAAGCGCGTGAGCTCGTGGAAGTCCGTAGCATAAGCGGGAACTTCAGTTGGCAGCACAACACGAGAGTCGCCGTCGCGACCCACGCGTAGGTCAGGAGCCCGCAGAGTCTTCGATAGGTCTGCGCCATCTACGTTAGCCTCTGCCCGCAGGCATCTATGGACGAGATGAGCGACGCGTACCTGCTCTTCGTTGCGCAGCTCTAGACCCTCAGCAAAGACACGCTGCATGGCGCGGGAAAACTGGTCAGTGCACTCACCCCTGTCATGGGCTGACTCGAGGACTGCCGAGATCTCGGCGAGAATAGGCTGCGTCTCACAGTTGGGGAGGTCGTGGAGCTTATCTTGGCTAGTTTGCTGGTCGGGGGTGGGATCAATACTAGTCATTTTGAACTCTGTTCTCGTCGTGGTCGGGGTTGAGCGCTACTAATGCGGCGGCGAATCGTTCGACACCGTCAAGGTCAAGCGTGCGATCGACGGTCGTGTCGATGAAGTCAACCGTCACGCTCGGCCGCATTCTGTGGGTAGCCATAAGGTTGCCAACGTTGCCGACGAGCATACCGACCTCCATCAGGGCGTTGCGGTAGCCGCGCGGCCCGTGCGTGACCTGCAGGCGCTGAGGCGAGGCGACGATGGCAATATACGACAATGCAGCGGCGAATGCGTCACGAGCATCGGGGACGACGGCGTCGACAAGGTCAGTTCGCTGCTGGTCGCTGAAGGTACGGGTCTTGACTAGGCATCGCTGTCCAGACGGAAGTAAGTGGGCCCACCCCTCCGTAAGCACGATTATGTCAGCCGCGAATAACAGACCACTCGAGCTGCCAGCATCCGCGAGCGCTAATAGGGCCGGGCCTAGAGGTGCCGGTACGTCGCGCAACGGCACCATCGGGCCAGTGTCCGAACCTGTGGTGGAGAACACGCGGCCCGATGAGTGAAACCATTTACGCAATGCTTGCTGTTCCGTGACATCCGGAAGCTCATCAAAGGCTCCGCGACGCCACCGTGCGTTAATCTGGAAGAGTTCAGCCGGATCACCCTCGCAATCCGCGAGACGGTTCTGGTACAGATCCCGGCGAGTGGGAGCGCACAGGGTAAGGCCGCGTCCGGGGAGCACGGTCTGTTCAAGGCCGTGCTCGAACGCAGGCTCGACATCGGAAGTCTGGGGCTGGTGCTCGGTACGCACAGATGTCATTTCTGCCGTCCTCCTACAAGAAAGTGTGCTGAAGGTCGGGGCGATGACGACTACACTGAGGGCAACGTGGCATCTGCAGCACTCGATGCGAAGCCACCTCAAAGCGTTGGGTTTCGATACGCACGACACGCTCGGCAAGACGGGAAACCTCGTGAGCTTGTACATCAGCAACACACAATGCAGCCCACGCCGCAGCCATGGCAGCAATATGCGGGGCAGTGTCTGAACTGAAGCCCGTACGCGCCAAGTCGTCTTTGAATACCAAGAACTCATCGCGCAGGTGCCGGGCGCCCTCGTCCTGTACCTCAAAGCAGGCGTAACAGGCGGTCTCGCCCGGGTAGACGAGTGGTCCGACCTGAACGTCTGGACCGTCAGCATAGACATAAAGCACCGGAACGCCAATCTCGTACGATAAGGTGTTTACATCATTATTAAGACGCGGTCGCAACATGTCAGTGCTGACAACTACTAAACCAACATCTGGCATGGCCGCCTCAATCTCCTCAAGATCAGAAGATGCATTAAGTCGGGAGACAACAGTGGCGTTCATGGCCTCAAGCGTGGTGTAGAGGGCTGAACCAATGCGACCATCACTGATGAGAAGAACGTGGAGCTCCCGTTGCTGCATCGGTCGTACGAACACTCCCTCGTCTAACAGCCGATTGACAATAGCCTGTACGTCATCATTTGATGTGTTAAGGCGAGCGGCGAGCGACTCGACGTCGGTGGGCTTAATACTGGACTGGACAACATGTGTTAGCAGATGTCGCCCTTGTTCGTCGCGAATGACTTTTGAGAAAGCTGCTCGACTGCCCGCGCGGACGAAGATTTCGTCGTCGCCCTGGGGTAATAGATGGAGTCCAGATTGTAGATGAAACTGATTAGATGTCTGCTGAGTGTCGCTCACGTTACTCTCCAGTATGGATATGCGGATGAAAGTCGCCCGGAGATTTGGCGTTTCAGACACGGCGCACCGACGGGAATGTTGGAAGTGCCAACAATCAATACGCCGTGTCTAGGTCATGGATCTGTTCAAGCATTGGCTCAATGCCAACGGGTAGCATCACGGTCACGATGTCATAGCGACAGGCCTGGCTCAGCCAAAGACTGACGCCGAGTTGCAACACCAGCACCAGCAGCACCAACCGCCCGGCGCGACTGTCGCATCTGAAGCGAAGTACTTCTCTTCCACTTTGTCCAAAACTTGCAGCATCTGACTCACCCCCTTCCAACGTTAGGAAACCCTTACTTAGGAAACCCTTACAGATATAAAATAAAATAAAATATTGCAGGTTTAAAGTAAAGGCTTTGTTGTAAAAATGGCGAGATTTTTTGGCACCGTCCCGCCACTACATCACCGATGAGTGGTTCGTGGAGATTATCGATCTCTTCTTATTTGACTCTGTACGCTGATGCCTTGAACGTGTGCGCAATTCTGGTCGGCACTGGCATCAGGGGACCGGAGAGCAGAACGCCTGTCGTTTCACCATCGTGGGTGACGGACGCCTCCTTCCGGGAGTCAACCTAAACCCACGATCGGCAGACCTGCGAGGGCGGGTTGCTATTGACGAGTTTCGGCTTAAGGCGGTGCGCTATAAGTCGCGTTCTCGGGAGCGAATCGGAGCTAAACCCGCCGTTTACCCACATGAAGGACACGCTTGACACGTATAGCTCGAGGTGTAGTCGGTTATCATCTCTAAGTTAGAGACGATGGGAGCCTAGATTGCGTCATACAACCGCGACAGCTAGGACACAACCGATTTAACGTTGCGCGAGGAAACGAAGTAGCCGGTATGCAGGCCATGTGATGAACGAGTGCGTAACCTGCATGCGGAAGGTACTTAATGAGCCAACCATAAAATGTGTCGGAGGTCGTTTCCTCAACCTCTTGCCTCACAAGTGATAACAATCTTTCGTAAGCTAACCAGCGAAATTAAGTACAATATTCCCGAAGCTTTCTCCTTGCCAGAGTCCATTCCCCCCCCCAAGCGAAACCCGCTAACGGAACTTAACAATCGCACCCCCTGCACGGCAGAACGCGGTAGGAATCAAGCAAGGAAACCATCTAGCAGCGGGAAGAAACGAGGCGAGAGACCGAGCGACCTGGATTATACGACATAATGTGTGGCATTTTTGGTGGCTTTTCGTTGTTTTGGTGCGGGAAAGTCTGTGTTGAGGTTGGTGTGGGGCAAGTTGGGGGTTGGATAAAATGTGTGGCATTGAGGCTTGTTTTTCGTTGCTGTGGAGCGGGAAAGTCGGGTTTTAAGTTGATGTGTTTGCTTGGGAGATATGAAAGCTCCCGTTTGCCCTGTGTGCGCCCAGTCAATGAATCGCAATGGAAGAACGTCTGCTGGACGAGTTAGGTGGAGGTGTCGGGGGTGTAATTCCTCGATGGTGCAACGTATCGACTCGGGAGCTAAAGACTTATCGGTGTTCCTTAACTGGCTGTTGTCAGGGACAACCCTCAAAGAGTTTCCCGGTGAGGGCAGATCCTTCCAGAGGCGTTGCCAGGCGTTGTGGAGCTATTGGGCTTTGCCACCCATCATTGACCAGGTCCATGACGTCATCTATGTTGATGGCATCCATCTAGGGCGTAAAGCTGTTGTTCTGATTGCTCGAAGTGATGAGTATGTGTTGGGCTGGTATGTGGCAAGAGCGGAGAAAGCAAGCGCGTGGGAAGCGTTAATGAGCCGTATCGCCCCGCCCTTGTTGGTGGTCACTGATGGGGGAAGCGGGTTTGAGAAGGCGCGCAAGAACATCTGGCCTACTACCGTGGTGCAGCGGTGCGCCTTCGACGCTTTTGTCAATATCCGAAGTGTCACCACCGCTCGCCCGCGACTACAGGCCAGTCAAGAGCTCTACGCTTTAGGTAAGAGCCTGATTCGGACGAAAACCGCGCCTGAGGCCTCAGAGTGGCTCGCAGCCTACATTGGGTGGACTCAACGGTGGGAGGACTTCCTTGCCCAACGCACGCTCACTCCAGATGGGGGCTGGGTTCCCACACATGCTCGGCTGGTAAGCCCGTCGCACTCTTAACCGTCTGATCAGCACGGGCACTCTGTTTGCTTTCCTTGACCCCAGTTGGGATCGGCCCATGCCTGCAATGACCAACCGCATTGAGGGGGCGACAAATGCCCCTCTTCGTCAGATGCTGCCCGATCACCGCGGTCTGAGCCTTACTAGGCGGATCAAAACAATTTTCTGGTGGTGCTACATGCACACTGAGCACCCACTACCACCAGCTCAAATCCTCAAAACAATGCCAACAGATGCTGACATTGAAACCGCCTATCAAACTATCCACCCCGCAGAGATCAAAACAACGAGCCTGCCCCAATGGGCAGACGCCATCACCTGGCAAGACCTCCACCACAACACCAGCCTATACACCAACCCCTGGGACTAAACAAACCAGGACCCCAAATGCCACACATTTTGTCGTATAACCCTGATTGCCCGACCTTTTTCTTCTCCCTTGGCGATGTCGGCAAAGGCAACCGCACTAGCCGGTTAGAAAGAGGCACCTTTAGCGAAATCTTGCTTTTGGAAACGCCAGCGATTTGAAAATCACCGGACGATTTTGATATCTAATGTTGCTTTCATTGCCATTTAGCGCATTTCTGGCAGTCCTATGGGCTTATTTCTGAGAAAACTCCAATGTCAGATAGGTTAAGACGCAACATTGGTCAACAACGAGGTTCCATTCCATGCTTATATCACTGACGGAAACTTTCATCCCGTCTATAACTGCGATCGGTGGTTCGCTGACCATAACTGCCCTGGTCAGCCTCCTCCCACTTGTCTTCTTCTTTGTTGCGCTAGGAGCTTTTTCATTACCTACCCACTGGTGCGCCGCTGGTGCGCTAATAATCGCTCTATTGGTAAGTATTCTTGGGTTCAACATGCCTCTTTCCATGGCGGGCATGTCAGCTGTCGAGGGCGCAGCATTTGGCCTCATACCAATCATTTACATAGTTGTGATGGCAGTGTGGCTGTATAACCTGACGGATCGCTCGGGGCGCGCAAAGGATGTGCAGGCAGTCTTTTCTGCCGTTGGTAAGGGAGACATGCGCATCCAAGGCTTGCTTATCGGATACGCCTTTTGTGGCCTGCTCGAGGGGCTGGCGGGATTCGGCGTTCCGGTGGCGATCGCGTGCACGATGATGTGGGCACTGGGGCTGCATCCCATCCGCGCGGCAATTGCGGTGATGGTGGGCAACGCCCTCAACGTCGGTTTTGGGGCCATGGCTATTCCGGTGACAACGGTTGCCAAGCTGGGCGGCGACGACGCCGCCTTGGTAGGTGCAACGATGGGGCGTATTACCCCTATTCTCCTTAGCGTCGTTCCATTCTTAATGCTATTCATCTTGGATGGCTGGCGCGGAATTAAAGAAGGGTGGCTGGCCGCTCTGGTCGCCTGGGTCGGTATGGGAACGGGCGTGTATCTGACGTCCAACTTCCTCTCCTACGAGTTAGCTGCCGTTGTAGGCTCTCTACTTTCATTCGCGCTTCTGACACTACTGCTTCGCTTCTGGACGCTGGCAACGCCCGAAGAGTTCCGCTCGCCGCAGCCGACTGAATCTCTGTCTGGTTCACGAGTCGCACTGGGCTTGCTGCCGTACTGGCTGGTGGTAATCGTTTTTGCGGTGGCAAAGCTGTGGAAGTTAGGCGTGGACATTCCAGCGACGCTCAGTGCAACCGACATCAAGTTCACATGGCCTGGCTTGTCCGGCGTGCTAGGAATGGACGGTCAACCCAATGCGTCTGTAACGTTCACCCTCCCGTGGCTTTCCTCGCCGGGCACCATGTTGCTACTTACCGGAGTCGTGGTGGCATTCGTGTACTCGCGCAGGACATCGGGCGGACGGTTTAACCTGCCATTCAAACAGGGGATGAGGACGTTGCTATCAACGGTCTACAACTTGCGCATCGCTATATTGACCATCTGCCTGGTGATGGCTTTGGCTTACGTAATGAATTTCTCGGGCCAGACCGTAGCGATCGGCGCATGGCTTGCAGCCACAGGAGCTGCTTTCGCGTTCCTATCCCCGTTCCTCGGTGGTATCGGCACGGCTGTCACCGGCTCGGCCACCTCGGCTGGCGCGCTGTTTGGTAATTTGCAGGCAACCGCCGCGCAAACCGCTGATCTTCCCGCTCGTCTTCTCCTAGGCGTAAACGAGGTAGGCGGAGGCATCGGCAAGATTGTTTCACCACAAAACCTTGCCATCGCTGCCGGTGCTGTGAAGTCGGAGGGCTCCGAGTCTGAGATTTTGAGAAAAGCCGCTCCTTACTCTCTAACTCTGCTGGTACTCCTAGGTCTTATTGCTGTTCTCGCTTCCAATGGAATCCTCGGATTCCTTATCGCAAGTTAAAGAAAGGAATCCTTAATGAAAGTCGCGATCTTCGCAACCTGCATTAATGACGCGATGTTCCCGCAGGCCGCGCAGGCAACAGTTCATTTGCTGAGGCGTCTTGGGCATCAAGTGGTCTTCCCAAAGAATCAGGCGTGCTGTGGACAGATGCATATAAATACCGGCTACTATCCGGAGGCATTGCCGCTTATTGAAAACCACGTTCGCACGTTTGCGCCCGTTCTTGACGGCACGTGGGATGCGATCGTTGTTCCATCTTCGTCTTGCACAGGTTCCATCCGTCACCAACAGGCAATGGTGGCGCGCGAGCTTGGCCATGAAGATTTGGCACGCAAGGCTGAACAGATTGCTGAACGCACCTACGATCTGACTGAGTTCCTCGTAGACGTGCTCGGCACCACTGATGTGGGCGCATACTTCCCGCACCGCGTCACCTATCATTCAACGTGCCACTCGCTGCGGATTACCAAGGTGGGGGATCGCCCGCTCCAGCTACTCAAGGCCGTTGAGGGCATTGAGTACATTCCGCTACCTGAAGCCGATGTCTGTTGCGGCTTTGGCGGAACTTTCTCGGTCAAGAACCCAGAGGTTTCGTCCGCAATGCTCGCTGACAAAATGAGCAACATTAAGTCCACCGGCGCGGAGATTCTTGTTGCTGGAGACTATTCCTGCTTGATGAATATCGCCGGCGGGCTTTCTCGAACTCGTTCAGGTATTCGCGCCATGCATCTTGCGGAAGTCCTCGCCGGTAGCCAGAAGGATCCGTGGATTGCTCCCGCGACGAACACGAAGGTAGGTGCCTAGATGTTTGACAAGATCGAAGAACTTGGGTCGAAGTTGGGTTTGAACCCGGCTGAGTGGTCTAAGAATGATATTGAAGAGCAGGAACTCGGTTGGGTACCGGGACACCCTCTGCCGCAGGATCCGTTGCGCTGGGGTAAGAGCTTTACCGAGGGGTCCAAGGAGACGCTACGTAATACGCAAATGCGTCGCAATCTTGGTTATGCAACTGGAAAGATCCGCGCCAAGCGAAATGTGCGTGTTTCGGAGATGCCTGATTGGGAGGACTTGCGCGAGTCGGCCTCTAATATCAAGCGCAACGTGGCGGCAAACTGGACGGATCTGCTCGAACAGTTCGAAAAGAACGTAACGGCCCACGGGGGTATCGTGCACTGGGCCCGTGACGCTGCTGAAGCGAATCAGATTGTGTACGACATCGTTAAGTCGAAGCAGGTCGATGAGGTTGTCAAGGTGAAGTCCATGGCGACTCAGGAGATTAACCTGAATGAATACCTGGGCGAAAGAGGTATTCAGGCGTGGGAGACAGACCTGGCAGAAATGATCGTGCAACTGTCTGAAGACATGCCGTCTCACGTCGTTGTGCCTGCTATTCACCGCAACCGTGCCGAAGTGAAAGCCATCTTCGAAAAGCGGATGGAGAACGTGCCAGACAACCTGACGCACGAGCCTCGCGTGCTTGCAATGGCCGCGCGTGCGCATCTGCGCAAGAAGTTCCTCTCGGCCAAGGTTGCAATTTCGGGTGCGAATATTGGTGTTGCCGAGACCGGCACCGTTGCAATTTATGAATCCGAGGGCAACGGCCGCATGTGCCTGACCTTGCCGGAGACACTGGTGACAGTGATGGGTATTGAGAAGCTGGTTCCCACCTACCAAGACATTGAGGTGATCTCCCAGTTGCTTCCGCGTTCGGCTACCGGTGAGCGCATGAATCCGTACACCTCCTTCTGGACGGGTGTAACAGAAGGTGATGGTCCCCAAGAGTTCCACATTATTTTGATGGATAACGGCCGCACTAATGTGCTTCAAGACGAGGTTGGCCGTGAAGCTCTTAAATGCATTCGTTGCGCGGCGTGCATGAATATTTGCCCCGTGTACCGAGTCACCGGTGGACACGCTTATAACTCTGTTTATCCCGGTCCGATTGGTGCCATCTTGACGCCGCAGCTGCTCAATGCGAAGGACCGCAGGGATCCGGCTGCAACTTTGCCGTTTGCCTCATCACTGTGCGGCGCGTGCTTCGATGTGTGTCCGGTGAAGATCAATATCCCAGACATTTTGGTGCATTTGCGACACAAGTACACCGAAGCTAACCGCGGTGGAATACCTGACAGGTGGGATGTGGCAATGAAGGTGAGCTCTAAGGTCATGTCTTCAGGTAAGGGCATGCAGATGGGTGGAAAGGCCGCTAACGCTGGTCGCGTTGTGGCCGGATCCGATCGCAAGATTGGGTTCCTCCCGTTCCCGGTTGTGAAGGATTGGACTCGTACCCGTGACGTGCCTGCCCCGCCAGCACAGTCATTTAGAGACTGGTGGGAGGCCGAAGGCAAGAATGAAGGAAAAGGCAAGTGAGCGCAAAAAGTGAGATCTTTAGCCGTATCCGCGCCGCAGGCAGCATTGATGCTCCGCAAATCCCGCGCGATTACCGTTTCGGTAGTGATGCCCCACGTTCCGAGGTGGTTGATGAGATGGTTGATGCCCTCGTCGACTACACGGCGCAGGTTGAGCGCGTAAAGGCAGATGGCATTGAGGATGCCATTGCACAGTTCCTTGCCGATGCGAACAGCGTTGTGGTTCCTGCTGGTTTGCCCGAAGAGTGGGTGGAGGCAGCTGGTCGAGATGGTCGTGAAGTGAGGGTAGATGATCCAGCCCTTACAAATGACGAGCTGGATAAGACTGATGCGGTGGTGACCGCCTCCCGAGTGGCGGTGGCTAACTCGGGAACGATCATTTTGGACGCCGCCGCAGATCAGGGACGCCGCGCTATTACCCTCGTGCCGGATACGCACGTGATCGTGCTTCGCGCTGATGCGATTAAAGCCACGCTGCCCGAGGCTGTAGCTGTGCTGGCCAAGAATCCGACGCGCCCTACCACGTGGATCGCTGGCCCCTCGGCTACCTCGGATATTGAGCTCGTGCGCGTGGATGGCGTGCACGGGCCCCGCAATCTTCGGATTGTGCTGGTAGAGGACTAGCCTAAAGCACCAACGCTCCCCGAAAGTTAGGTTCTTCCAGGGCCTGGCTTTCGGGGAGCGCGCTTGTATCTCGCGGGCACGGCCTGCCCGGGTATTATTGGTGGTGCCTGACGGGTGTTTTTGCGTATCTGCCGTCAAATGGTTGGCTTTGACCAGTTGCCACGCCCCGGACGGCGAGCGTTCCACTCGTCGATTGTTTCGGGTAGCCACCCGAATGTGGGGCGTGGCCCTGATCCGATGATGACATCGGGCTCAGGGATTTTGTAGCGCGCTAGGGTGCCTGTTTTGACGCCGATACGTTGAGCGAACTCCGAGCGAGACAGGTAGACGGGTGTCTGGTCTGTCATTTCTTGTTCCTTCTCATGATGAATGCAATCAGGTAGATGACCCATGCGACGACAAGCAACGTGCCTGCGATTGCTGCGTAGACCGTATAGTCTTCAACGGCAAGCCAGACGATGATGCATGCGAGAGCGAGCGAGATCAGGATGTCCTTGATGTTGTTCATGTTGTGTGGTGGAATTTTTCGTAGGGTCGGTGGCCCGGAGTTGCTAGTGACATCTCCGGACCATCGGTCTCATTTGCGTTTGTTCCTCGATGCTTTGAATCACCTTGGCGCTTGCCTTGATGATTTCAGCGATCCCGAAGAGGATTGCCGCAATTCCTACGAAATCCATTTCCTTCACCTCCTTCCACCCCCCCCATTACACATGCCTATATATGTATGTGTCAAGTGTAGTCCACTTACTTATCCAGCTTTTCCACCATCACGAGCCAACGAGGCCAACAACAATGAAGCCAAAACATCACCTAGATCGCAAAGATATTTCTAGAACTTGAAAGCCTCCCCCGGCTTCCGCGTATTCTCGCGATCACGCTCAATCATTACATGCTGATACCGCGCGACCACCTCAGGGCTTCTATGTCGACCTCGTGCCATTATTTCCGCTTGCGTCGCCCCAGCCTGCGCATAGAGCGTCAAACCCGTATGCCTGAAGTCATGGAACCTAAACCCAGCCATTCCAGGAACGCATTCGCGCGCCGTACGCCAATACGCATCGAACGTACTGAACGCGATCGGAGAACGCTCCAGATGATTCAAAGTAAACAAGGGTGCATCCGGGTCATCCGGAACGTATAGGCTCAAATGCTCCTGCCCCTGCTTCGCAAACGGGTCAGGGACGGCAACCGTTCCACTACTCCCTGCTTTCGGCTTCGTATACTCAGAGCCTGCAACACCTTTACGATTCCACTGGCGTTGTACAGTCAATAACGCTTGTCCTTCTTTATTGAGGTTAATGAAATCTCGACGCTGAAGCCCTAGAACCTCACCTTTACGTAAAGCACATATTGATGCGAGATACACGGTGAGGCGCATACGCTCAGGCATACATTCCGCGAGTTGCTTCACCTGCTCAGGCGTTGCGAGATGACTCGAATCAATCGGCTCATAATTTCGAGCTCGGGGTATCTTCACCGTGAATGGCACTTGATCGAGTCCGCCAATGCCTTCTAGTGCGCCGTATCGGAGAAGGCTTCGCATGACGCGCGCGATATTGTTTCGCGCTCCCGGCTTACCGACAGCTAATAATACGTTCACATCCTGCTGATTAATGCTCAGAATGTCCCTGAATCCTATTTGCGACGTGATGTGCTTTTCCAGAATGTTCTGGTAGGTAACGATCGTTGAATGCATCCTACCAATGGCTCGCAGATGATCGAGCCACATCTCCCCTAGGCGCGCGATGTAATAATTTCTTTCGCACGTTCGGCTTCCTCACCTTCCTTCCGACGCTTACGACGTTCAACAGGTGTGATATACACCCCACGAATCATCTCTGACTTCGCAATCGCCATAGCGTTTTTGGCGTCTTTCAGATTGGAATACGAACCAATCAGATAGCGTTTGCCCTCAAACTGAAGCGAACGCGGTATTTTCCGCGGTATTCCTCGATTCCACGCGGTAAATGTGGCATTTCAACTTCATTGTTTGTGCCTGGTATCAATTTCAGTGGCTCGTGGTATCAGGCAGGCTTCATGCCAGAATGATACCAATTTCAGGCATCTAAACGGCTTTCGCTCTCACCCGCACCACCCCGCCACAAACGGCGTGATAGCAACGAAAAACCCCAATTCTCAACGAGAACCGGGGTTTATCAGAGCGGATGACGGGAATCGAACCCGCGTGATCTGCTTGGAAGGCAGAGGCTCTACCATTGAGCTACATCCGCAGACGCATCAAAGCGCGCATGGTCGATAGTAGCGGGTTTTCACGTCGATTGCGAAATTTAACCCTCTAGGCCTTATGATCTTCCATGTAGCATTTCGCTTCGGCGCCCTCAAACGCCGTTGCGTGTGTTTCGGGGTGTGGCGCAGCTTGGTAGCGCGCCTGCTTTGGGAGCAGGATGTCGCAGGTTCAAATCCTGTCACCCCGACAGTCAAAAAAGAGGCCGTGACCCGCATAAAGGTCACGGCCTCTTTCACTTCAATGCTCATGAAGCAAGGGTTAAGTAGCAGAAAGTGTGTCCGGTCGGCGTGTCGCCGTCGGGCGTATTTTTATTTGAGGGGTCCTTTCCTGAT
>NZ_JASOER010000037.1:0-1364 GCF_030212665.1 Pauljensenia sp. UMB9872
GGGTTAAGTAGCAGAAAGTGTGTCCGGTCGGCGTGTCGCCGTCGGGCGTATTTTTATTTGAGGGGTCCTTTCCTGATTCCGATGGAGTGGTTGTATTCGGTTGGGATAGCGTTGTCGTAGAAGGCTGGTCGGCCGGTTTCCTGGTCGGCTTTGTTGTGGTCTTCTTCGACAAGATTGTTGACTTTGGCGAGTTGGTCTTGTCCGAAATTGCACTGCCTGGCGATTGTGAGGGGATCGTCAGGCAGCTGCGTTTTCGAGTGGAGGTACCACTCGAGCATTTTGCGTTGGCGCTCTCCTGTCCTGCCGCGGTGGGCGTCGGCGATGCGTTTGAGTTGGGCGTTGATGCCGCCTTCTAGACTGTTGGTAGTTGCAGCCCACCGGCCTGGTTCGAGCGCGTGTGGTGGTGGCTGCAGGTAGGTAAACAGCCAACCTTTGCGTGAGAGGTGCAACAGCGAGTTGTAGGCCTTGCGTACCCGCAGGTGGGTCCATTCCCACTGCCGATTGAGGGTTCTGCGCTCCCTCGGCACCGGTGTTTTCTCATTGAGGAAATTGGCGTAGACGACCCCGAAGTCATGCAGGTTCAGCGTCCATTCGCGGGCCTGTTCCAAGGTGGTGATCTTGGTCAGCTTCAACGCGAGCGCGTAGATTGCTTGGCCTGCGGTGGTGCGTGGTTTGGAGGTGGTGTAGCGGCGGATAACGCGCTGGGCGTGGACCAAACAGCGCTGGATCTGCGTATTGGGCCAGCACGATTTGATGGCGGTGTACGCGCCTTGTCCGCCGTCAAGGACAACACACAAGGGTTCTGCGATCTTGTTCAATAGTTGCGTGTAGGCGTGGGCGGTTTCGCTTTTCGCCCAATGCCAGGCGATGACATGGTCACAGCTAGCGGCGACGAGCAAGCACCCGGCAGCGGTATATGTGCCGTCGATGAAGATCTGATCGTAGACGCGGTGGGGTTCAGTGCTGTTGGGCACCTCTATGAGCCAAAACGGCTCGAACCGGCGGTCAAGCGTCCACCGACTTACACCTCGCTGACGGGCTACTTCGGCCAGTGTTGCGGTGCACGTGATGTAGGAATGGAAGGCTAAGAAGTCGCGGGTTTGGGTGAGGTCGGGGCGGGTGCGTGTGGTTGAGTTGCCACAGCTGGGGTTTTTGCACCGCCATCGTGTTGTGCCTTTGGATGTGGTGCCGTTTTTCTTCATTTGCCCAGCGCATACAGGGCATCGTGGTCTGTTTCGTGTCACCAAGAAAGCACACCAACTGCCGGATACCACATCCGGGTGCCATTCCGGTGGATTGACGAAGAATCGAGTCTATATAAGGACCTCAGCCATATATAGACCCGATTTAGCTAACCTGAGCAG
>NZ_JASOER010000038.1:0-1331 GCF_030212665.1 Pauljensenia sp. UMB9872
GGGTTAAAGGACAAAAAGAGTTGGTCTGAGCCCGACTTTTCGGCTTTGTGGTGCGGGAAAGTTTGGTTCAAAGTTGTTGGGGGCCAACTTTGAGGGTGGACAAAATGTGTTGGTGAAACGTCGACTTTTCGGCTTTGTGGTGCGGGAGAGTGGGCGTCAAAGTTGGTACTGGCAGATTCGGTGAGTGAACATCTCGAAATGCGATTCCTGTGGCAGGAAGCTGATCCGGTACGGACTGTCGAAATCGGGCAAGCAGAGGTGGCATTGCACCTCGTGCCACTCAACTGGCGTGCAGCGGATTGATACCTCGGCCAAGCATCTGGGTGAGTTTCTTGCCTGGCTGCTCAGCGGTAATCGGCAGGCGGATATGCCAGGTGGGGGCAGGTCGTTTCGCAGGCGATGCCAGAGCCTGTGGGAGATCTGGCCCCTCGCCCCGGTGGTGGATGAGGTGCATGAGGTCGTGTTCGTTGACGGGATCCACCTGGGCCGCAAAGCGGTCGTCTTGATTGCTCAGTCCCGGGATTTCATCTTGGGCTGGTATGTGGCACGCAGTGAGAACTCGCGCGCCTGGGAAGCGCTCATGAACCGGATCGCCCCACCAGACGTGGTGGTGACGGATGGGGGCAGTGGCTTCGAAAAAGCCCGCAAGAAAGCCTGGCCCACCACGCGGGTCCAGCGGTGCACCTTCCACGCGTATTGCCGTATTCGCCAAGCCACCACGACGCGCCCCAAGCTTGCAGCCTCCAAGGAACTGTACGGCTTGGGCAAGCAGCTCTTGCACGTGAAAGACCGAGAGCAAGCGGCCTCATGGATAGACACCTACTTGGACTGGTGCAAGCGCTGGGAGGGCTTCCTCGCGCAGAAGACCAAGAGGGACGATGGCGGGTGGGAATACACGCACGAACGACTCGTTGGAGCCCGCAACAGCGTGAACCGGCTCATCGGAGCCGAGGTGTTGTTCACCTACACCGACCCCCAGTTTGAGGGGGCGTTGCCGGCGATGAACAACCAGATCGAAGGCGCGACCAACGCGCCCTTGCGTCAACTGCTGCGAGACCACCGGGGAATGCGGCTGACCCGCCGGATCAAAGCGATCTTCTGGTGGTGCTACATGCACACCGAAAACCCGCTCCCACCAGCCCAGATCCTCAAAATCATGCCCACAGACACCCAGATTGAAGCCCAATGGGAACACGCCTCGCGCACACACCCCGCAGCCGGTGTCATCCCCAGATGGGGCGACGCCATCGCCTGGCACGACCTCCACCACACAAGCCCCCACCGAAACAACTGGGACTAACCCTCCACCAACTCTTTTTGTCCTTTAACCC